>CAZZYR010000171.1:0-5663 GCA_964658235.1 uncultured Acetobacteraceae bacterium
ATGCTCCCCAGGCCTATGCCCCTCAGGGCTATTCTCAACAATCCTATGATCCGTCGGCGCAGGCTGCGACCGGGTGTTATCCGCCAGGGCGGGGCGTGCAGCAGGGGGCGCCGACCGGCAATGGGTATCGTCCTGGCCAGCAGGCGCCGAATTATTGCCGATAGACTGAGGGCAAGCGGGATGTCCGGCTGCGGTGACGCGGCCGGACATCCCGCACGCTATCCGTAGGCCCGTAGGAACAGGCCAAGCGTGAGGAGCAGCCCGATCACAACGACGCCAACGCGCAGCTTGTGTTCATCGATGCGCAGCATCAGCCAGGTGCCGGCCTGGCCACCCACCAGGGCGCCGGCGCCCACCGCCAAAGCCGCATGCCAGTGTACATCCCGTGAAAATGCGAAAATTGCGACCGCCGACGCGTTCATCATGCCGGCCAGGACATTCTTGGTGGCACCGGCATTGCGCACAGGCAGGCCAGCAAGTGTGAGCGCAGCCAGCATCAACAGGCCGATGCCGCCACCGAAATAGCCGCCATAGATGGCGATGCCGAGTTGCGCCAGCGCGGCGCCCCAGGGCGGCAACAGGACTTTGCCGTCTGTTTGCGGGCGGAAAAAACTGCCCCAGGCAAAGACGAAGGTGGCGAACAGAACCAGGAATGGCACCAGCCGCTCGAAGAAGCTTTCCGGCGTGGCAAGGAGGAGCAGTGCGCCCAGCCCGCCGCCGGCCAGGCTTATGACAACCAAAGCCTTGAAACTCAGACCCTCGGCGCCGGAGACGTGCCCGCGGCCGGTCCATCCCGTGGCGAGCTGGCCCGGAAACAGCGCCACGGTGGAGGTGATGTTCGCCGCGCGCGCGCCCATGCCAAACAGCAGCAGCGCCGGGAAGGTGATGAACGAGCCGCCGCCCGCGAGCGCGTTTTGCGCCCCGGCGATCAGGGCGGCGCCGATGAGCAAAGCGTAGAGCGGCAGATGGGTCATGCGGGCCTTCTTCGGGCTTTGTTGCCTGTCTGGCAGGCCAGCGGCAACCCCGCTAGAACCCGGCCCAGCAATCGCGGCGACAGGTCCATGTCAGACACCACACCCCAGGCTGAAACCGCGGATCAGGCCCTGGCGCGGGCTTTGAACGCGGCGAAGGCGCGGCGGATCAACGAGGCGATCGGCATTTGCCGGGACCTGCTGGTGGCGACCCCTGACCTGCCCGGCGCCCTTGGTCTGCTGGGCGGCATCCTGGGCCAGGAAGGGCGGGCTGACGAGGCGATCGAGCTGCTGAAGCAGGCCCTGGCGCGGCAGCCGAACGTGGGCAACTGGCACCTCAATCTATGCGCGCTGTATCGCGGCAAGAACATGTTGGATGAGGCGCTGGCATCAGGCCTGGAGGCGGTGCGCACCAGCCCGGACACCGCGCCGCACCGCGTGGAGCTGGCGCTGACGCATCTGACCCGCGGGGAGCGGGATCTGGCATCCCTGCGCTATCGCGAGGCCATGGCGCGGGAGCCGGAGAACCCGGCGGCGCATATGGGACTGGGCGAGCTGCTGCTGTCCGTTGGCGAGTATGCGCCCGGCTGGCTGGAATATGCCTGGCGCAACAAGCTGGACCAGGCGCGCGGCACGCTGCCGAAGATGACCGCGGCGCAGTGGAACGGCATGACTCTGCCTGGCGGAACCCTGGTGCTGGTGGCGGACCAGGGGTTTGGCGACATGATCCAGTTCGCCCGGTATATCCCCTGGGTGAAGCAGCGCGTGCCGCGCCTGGCGATCGGCTGGGGGCCGGAGGTGACGGCGCTGCTGGGGCAGCATCCGGACATCGATCTCTGTTTCGGCAAGTGGCAAGACGCGCCGCCGCACGATGCCTATGTGCTGCTGTCCAGCCTGCCGCAGATCTTCGCGACCGATCTGGCCACCATTCCCACGCCCATCCCGTATCTTTCGATCGACCCGGCGCGCACGGCGCATTGGGGGCAGCGCCTGGCGCAATTGCGGCCGCAGCGGCGGCTGCGCGTGGGGCTGGCCTGGTCCGGCCGCCCGACGCATCCGAACAACATACGGCGGTCCATCCGGATGGCCGCGCTGGCGCCCATCTTGGCGGTGCAGGGCGTGGATTTTTTCGGGCTGCAAAAGCCGTTCCCGCAGGAAGACCGGGCGTTTGCCGCCAGCCTGCCGCATTTCGTCGATCTGTCGATGGAGCTGGGGGATTTCGCGGAGACGGGCGCGGTGATGCACAACCTGGATTTGGTGATCGCGGTGGACACGGCGGTGGTTCATCTCGCCGGCGCGCTGGGGGTGCCGGCCTGGGTGCTGGTGCCGGAGCCGGCTGATTGGCGGTGGCTGCTGGGGCGCTCGGACAGTCCCTGGTATCCGTCCTTGCGGCTGTTCCGGCAGGAGAAGCCCACGGCGTGGGATCCGGTGATGGCTGAGGTGGCCGGAGCGTTGGCCACGCGGGCTGCGCCGGCCTAGGGCTCGCCGGCATGGTCGGGACTTACAGGCTGATCATGTCGCTGATTGTGGCCAGCTTCCACGCGGGGCTGCGGCCGTGGGGTTTCCGGTGGGGCGTGCCGTGCGTGATGGCGTTCCTGATGATCTCGGGGTACGGCATCTCGGCGCTTTGGGAGCAGCAGTACCGCCACGGGCGTGGTGACAGCCGGCGATTCTGGGTGGACCGGGTGCTGCGGATATTCCCGCATTACCTGTTCTGGCTGGTGGTCACGGCGTTCATCGTGCTGGTCCTGCAGCGGCATTGGATCATGCAATCCGGACGGCCGGACTGGATCAACGTGATCTGCAACATCACGATCCTGCCGCTCAGTTTCTTCATGTACATCCCTTCGGTGACGGCGCTGTTCATTCTGCCGCAAAGCTGGTCTTTGAGCCTGGACCTGTTTTTCTACGGCATGTTTCCGGCAATCGCCGCGTGGCGGTGGGCCGGTTGGATCTGCGTCCTGGTCGGGCTGGCCACCTTTGCGCTGGCCACGGCGGGCGTGCTCGATCCCGAGTCGTTCACCTATCGCCTGCTGCCAGGGACGCTGCCGTATTTCATGCTCGGGCGGGCGTTGTATGTGCGGGACAGGCCGATGCAGACGGTCATCCTGGCTTGCTTGTCTTTGGATGCGTTGGCGACCTGGTACGGCGGGCGGATGGATCTGGGTTATAACCGGGAGCTGCTGTCCACTTTCGCGCCGGCCTATCTGTTGCTGCGCCTGTCTGCGTCTGTCCCGTCGCCGGCGTGGGACCGGCTGCTCGGTAATATCTCGTACGGTGTCTATCTGGGCCACATGGCGGTGCTGGATTGCATCAACAGCGCTATCCGGCCGATCGGTGTTAGGGTGGCGGTTGTGACGCTGGCTGCTTTGGGTCTGGGCCTGGCGTCGTTCTATTTGGTGGAGGTTCCGATGAACCGGTTCAGGCGCCGGATCAGGCGGCCTGACCGGACGGTGATGCACAGTTGAGGGGCTGACCGCAGCTTCCGGCTTGGACTTGCCGGGTCTCCACGCCACTTTAGGGGCGCATAGGAGCCTTTTGATGTCGCAGACCATGGCGCGCCCGGCGCCCGTCAAGTTCATTCCCCAGCGCCAGCCGGCCAAGCCGGTGACAAACCGCTTTCGCGTGGTGTCCGACTACGAACCCGCGGGCGACCAGCCTACCGCCATCGGCGAGATCGTGGCCGGCATCCGGCAGGCTGAGAAGGATCAGGTGCTGCTGGGCGTGACCGGCTCCGGCAAGACGTTCACCATGGCCAAGGTGATCGAGGCGGTGCAGCGGCCGGCGTTGGTGCTGGCGCCCAACAAGACGCTGGCTGCGCAGTTGTACGCGGAGATGAAGTCTTTCTTTCCGGACAACGCGGTGGAGTATTTCGTCAGCTACTACGACTACTACCAGCCGGAAGCGTATGTGCCGCGCACCGACACGTATATCGAAAAAGACAGCCAGATCAACGAACAGATCGATCGGATGCGGCACGCCGCCACGCAGGCGTTGCTGGAGCGAAATGACGTGATCATCGTGGCGTCCGTGTCCTGCATCTACGGTATCGGCTCGGTCGAGACGTATTCGCGGATGGTGGTGAAGCTGGAGGTGGGAGGCAAGATCGACCGGGACACGCTGGGCAAGGCGCTGGTGGAATTGCAATATCGCCGCAACGACGTGGCGTTTCAGCGCGGCAGCTTCCGGATGCGCGGCGAGAACGTGGATGTGTATCCAGCGCAGTTCGAGGACCGCGCCTGGCGCGTGGTGCTGTTCGGCGACGAAATCGAGAGCCTTGAGGAATTCGACCCGCTGACCGGCGAGCGCACGGGCACGCTGAACGAGATCCATGTCTATGCGAACAGTCACTACGTGACGCCGCGTCCCACGCTGAACCAGGCGATCGTGGGCATCAAGGACGAGCTGAAGCACCGGCTGGATGAGCTGGTGGCCAATGGCCGGCTGCTGGAGGCCGAGCGGCTGCAGCAGCGCTGCACGTTCGATCTGGAGATGATGGAGACCACCGGATCGTGCAAAAGCATCGAGAATTATTCACGGTATTTGTCCGGCCGCAAATCCGGCGAACCGCCGCCGACGCTGTTCGAATATCTGCCGGAGAACGCGCTGCTGATCGTGGATGAGAGCCATGTGACGGTGCCACAGATCGGCGGGATGGAGCGTGGCGACTATGCGCGCAAATCCGTGCTGTCCGAATTCGGCTTCCGGCTTCCCTCCTGCATCGACAACCGGCCTTTGAAATTCGCCGAGTGGGAGGCGCTGCGGCCGCAGACGATTTTTGTGAGTGCCACCCCAGGGCCGTGGGAGATGGAGCGGACCGGTGGCACCTTCGCCGAACAGGTGATCCGGCCGACAGGACTGATCGATCCGGTGTGCGAAATGCGGCCGGTGGAACACCAGGTGGACGATCTGCTGGCGGAAATCCGCAGCACCACCAAGGCGGGATCACGCGTGCTGGTGACCACGCTGACGAAGCGGATGTCCGAGGACCTGACCGAGTATCTCACCGAACATGGCGTGAAGGTGCGGTATCTGCACTCGGATGTGGATACGCTGGAGCGTATCGAGATCATCCGGGACCTGCGTCTGGGCGTGTATGACGTTCTGGTGGGGATCAATCTGCTGCGCGAGGGGCTGGATATTCCGGAATGCGCGCTGGTGGCGATCCTGGATGCGGACAAGGAGGGTTTCCTCCGGTCCAAGACGTCGCTGGTGCAGACGATCGGGCGCGCGGCGCGCAACGTGGACGGACGGGTGATCCTGTATGCCGATGTGCTGACGCAGAGTTTGCGGTTCGCGCTGGAGGAGACCGAACGGCGGCGGACCAAGCAGAGCGCGTGGAACACCGCGCACGGCATTACGCCGCAATCGGTGCGCAAGCATATTGGCGAAGTGCTCGAATCCGTCTTCGAGCAGGATTACGTGACGGTGGCGCCGATCAAGGATTCGCGCGTCACCGACTTTGTGGGGCGCGATCTGAAATCGTCGATCGCGGAGCTGGAGAAGCGCATGCGGGCGGCCGCGGCGGATCTGGAATTCGAGGAGGCGGGACGGCTGCGCGACGAGATCAAGCGGCTGGAGGCGCTGGATCTGGGGCTGCCGCCTCCGCCGGTCTCGTCCAGTTTCCGGGCGAAGAAGGACAGGACGCCGGAGCCGCTGGGGCCGGGGGGTGGGGGGTATGATCCGGCGAAG
>CAZZYR010000172.1:0-5646 GCA_964658235.1 uncultured Acetobacteraceae bacterium
GAGCTCGGCCACGGCATCCGCCATCGCGGCCTCATCCCACGCCCGCACCGCCTCGCTCGCACCATCCGCATGCGCCAGCACCGGACAGATGCGCACCACCCGCGCCTCGCCCAGCGCCAGGCTCTCCGGATGCAGATCGTCCAAATGCAGCAGCAGCGCCACCTCCCCCGCTGGTGCCACACCGGCCGCCGGCAGCTTCACCGCCGCCGGCCCTTCGGCCTCGCTCAGCGGCTCAGGCTCCTCGTTCAACCCCTGCGGATCAAACCGTCCCTCCGTGTAGCGGCGGATATTCTCCGCCCGCGCCACGTAGTGCTTGCCGCGTGTATGCAGCCCCGCCACCCAACGCCAGCTCAGCGTGTTGCTCGCCGGATCCCCGTCCAGCAGATGCCGCATGAAAAAGTCCGCCCCCAGCGCCCACGGCAACCGCAGCGTGAAGATCCAGATGGACGCGAACCACATCCGCGCGTGGTTGTGCAGCCACTCCTCCGCCACCAGCGCCCGTGCCCAGTCATCGAATCCCTCGATGCCCGTCCGCCCCTCAACCGCCGCCCGGTATTCCTTCCCTGCGTCCGCCAGCCCCTCGGCCACCGCCCGCCGATACTCCGCCCAAAGCCACGGCCGCGTCTCCAGGTGCCCCTTGAAGTATGTCCGCCAGTAAACCTCCTGGACGAACTTCTCCGCCGCCTCCCCATGCGCGTCCCGCGCCGCAGCCACCGCCTCGCTCTCCAGCACCAGCCGCCGCCGCAGCCAGGGCGACAGGCGAGACGTCGTCGCCCGTCCTTCCCAGCCCAGATCGGTGTTGCGCCGCGCGGCGTAGCGGCTCCCCAGCCCGTCCGCTGCCTCGTTAAGCGCCGCCAGCCCGGCCACCCGCGTCGCCCGCATGCAATTCGTCATCGCGCCCATATGGCACCCGGATCCGCGGTGTCACCCGCCGCACCGCCGCCTGGCTTATTGCGTGCAGGGCACCTGATCGCGCGCGCAGACGGCGAGGATTGAACGAAGGCGGCTGCCGGCCGGACTGGTGGCCAAGCCGATAAAGGATCCGAACGCCCGTACCTCATAGATATACACGAACCAGGCCGGCGCGGCGGGGATGTCCAGGTTGTGGTACACGCCCCCTGACAAAACGTAGCCTTTGGACCCGCCCGCCTTATCGAACCATTGCCCTATCACGTCACCGGCCGCCGTCACGCCCGCCACATTGTTCCCGACAGAACCGGGATAATCGACGAAGGTGATCTTGCCGCCGCTGACCGTGTAGCCGTGCTGGTTCAGCTTGGCATCCTCCACCGCACCGCCAAAGAGACCCGAGTTGTTAATGAAATTCAGCGATACATCGGTGTAACCCGGGATGTTCACCGGGGTCGAAACACCGGCCTTGTAGATGACACCGCCGGAGAATCCATCCGCATGGTAATTTTCCACGGTCACCACGGATCGGTCGTTGATCGCCGTCGGATAATAACCGGCATAGGTTCCAGGGGGTCGCGGAATGATCCTGAACCCGCGCGCGGTCTTCACATAGGCCAGCGGATGAAGATTACCTGTCAGCAGCGTTCCCGCAATCACGCCCGCGGCGTTGATGCTGCTGCCGCCAAATGCCAACTTCGGAAACGGCGAGGGCGTGTCCACCTCCGCACCTGTCATCGTATCATACGTGAACAGCATGCTCCGCCCGTCCGCCGTCCTGAAACTGCCCACCGCGAGGCCGAAGCGATTGATATCGTATAGCGCCGTGGAAACCGCGCCTTTAGGGTCGATCCTGTTGTATTTTCCATTGATAAACGTAAAACCGTGCTGGCGCAGGGCATGGTCCGTGAAGCTGCCAACCACCGCCAAGCTGTCATTCAAACCTTCTAGGTAGGTCGATTTCGCGCCGGGGAACTCCACATACTGGAACACGTAGCTGCCAGCCCGCGCGGCGCGGCTGCCTAAAGATCCCAGCATGCATGCGGCAAGTGCCGCGGCGCGGACAACTGTCACGATGATCTCCCCTCACAATAGGGCGACCGCCGACATGAAATGCGCGCGACGGCATGCGCGAACGAAACGATACCGCAACCGCTCCGCAAAACAAGCAATCAGGCTGTCTGCGCCTTGAGCAGCCCCCCCGCCATGCTCACACACACTTCGTCACCCCCGGTAACACCCTCCGATGCTACACACTACCCATGGACACCGCCGCTCCCTTCGTCGCCCTCAACCGCTTCGGACTTGGCCGGCGCCCGGATCAGGACATTCCCACGGACCCGCGCGCCTGGCTCCGCGCCCAGCTGACCGGCCCGGACACCACCCCCACGGACGGCCTGCCCGACACCCAAGGTGCGCTCGCCGTCGTGGCGCAGGAAATCGAACTGGACAAGCAGTTCCGGCGCACCCACTCCGGCATCGCCAAGTCGGGCATGGCGCAACCCGATGCCGCCCCCGGCCAGCCCACTGCCATGTCCAGCCCGTCCGCCTCCCCGGCGCCGGAAGCCAAGCGCGATCGCCCCGCCGTGGACCTCACCCACAAGGAGGCCCACGCCCTGCTCAGCCGGTCCGTCACCACGGACGCGCCGTTCCGGGAACGCCTGGTCCTGTTCTGGGCCAACCATTTCACCGTCGCGAACAAATCCCTCGCCAACGTGGCCTGCAACGGCGCCTACATCCGCGAGGCCATCCGCCCCCACGTCACCGGCCGTTTCGCGGACATGCTTCTGGCTGTCATGCGCCACCCGGCCATGCTCGCCTATCTCAACCAGGAAGGCTCGGCCGGCCCGGACAGCATCGCCGCCCATCGCCGCCACATCGGCCTGAACGAGAACCTGGCCCGCGAAAGCCTGGAGCTGCACACCGTCAGCCCCGCCGCGCGCTACACCCAGGCGGACGTCACCGCCTACGCCCGCCTCCTCGCCGGATGGTCCTTCTCAGTCCGCGAGGCGCCGACCGGCTTCCGCTACCGCCAGGCCTTCGCCGAACCCGGCCAGCAGACCATCATGGGCCGCACCTGGCCGGAGGGTGAGGCCGGCGGCGTCGCCATCCTCGCCTGGCTCGGCACCCACCCGGCCACCTATCGCCATATCGCCGAAAAACTGACCCGACACTTTATCTCGGACGCGCCCACGGACGCGCAGATCTCTCAGATCGTCGCCGTCCTTCAGAGCACCGACGGCAACATTGGCGCCGCGGCCAACACGCTGATTGACATGCCAGGTGCCTGGGTCCCCTGCACCAAGTTGCGCACCCCGCAGGAATTCGTCGTCGCCAGCCTGCGCGCCATCAACGCGGATCCCGCGCGCCTGCCCAATCTCGGCAGCATGGTCGCCGGCCTCGGCCAGAAGGTCTTCGATGCCCCCTTCCCCATCGGCTGGCCGGACCGCGCCGCGGACTGGGCCGGCCCGGAAGCTATGCTCCAGCGCGTTGATTTTGCGTATGGCCTATCCAACCGCGTAGCGAACTTGGACCCCGAACCACTCGGCCGCTCACTGCTCGGCCCGCTGCTGACGGACACCACGCTGGGCCAGATCCGCGCCGCCGGTTCCCGCCGCGACGGCATCACCCTGCTGCTCTCCTCCCCAGAATTCCAAAGGCGCTGACATGACCCGCCCTTCCCGCCTCGCCGGAACCTGCCCGGATGGCCTCCGCCTGTCCCGCCGCCAGGCCCTTCTTGGCCTCACCGCGGCCTTCACCATGGGCCGCACCTCCCTGGCCCTCGCCGCGCCGGAGACGCAGAACCGCTTCGTCGTCATCCTCATGCGCGGCGCGCTGGACGGCATGTCCGCCGTCCAGCCCTATGGCGACCCCGCCTTTGCCGGCCTTCGCGGCCCACTCGCCCTCGCGCAGCCCAACCAGCAAGGCGGCGTGCTGGACCTCGGCGGCATGTATGGCCTGCACCCGGCAATGCCCCAGTTCCACACCCTCTATGCCGCCAACCAGGCGCTGGTCGTCCACGCCGTCGCCGGCCATTACCGCAGCCGCAGCCATTTCGAAGCGCAGGACTATCTTGAAAGCGGCGCGGACCAGCGCCTCAACAGCGGCTGGCTCAACCGCGCCGTCAGCCTGATGCCCACCAATGCCGGGCGCGAACTGGCCCTCACCGTGGGCCTCTCCGCGCCCCTCGTGCTGCGCGGCCCCACCGCGGTGGAAGCCTACGCGCCGGACCATTTCGCCCAGCCCACCTCGGACCTCTACGCCCGCCTCCTCACGATCAGCGCGCGGGATCCCGTCGTCGGACCCGCCATGGCGGAGGGTCTGAAACAGCGCGGTTTCGCCGCCAGCGCGCTCACCGGCCAGGCCGCCGACGCGCAGCACGACCATAGTTTCGAAATGCTCGCCGGCGCCGCCGGCCGCCTTCTCGCCCAGCCGAACGGCCCCCGCGTCGCCGTGCTGGAAATTGGCGGCTGGGATACCCATGCCGCCCAGCACCGCCGGCTGGAAGTCGCCCTCGGCCAGCTCGATGCCGGCATCGCGGCGCTGCGCACCGGCCTGGGGGACGCCTGGTCCCACACCGCCGTGCTGGCCGTTACCGAATTCGGCCGCACCGCCCGCATCAACGGCACCGGCGGCACGGACCATGGCACCGCGGGCGCCGCCTTCCTGGCCGGTGGCGCGGTCGCCGGCGGCCGCGTGGTCGCGGACTGGCCCGGCCTGGGCGCCGGCCGCCTGTTCGAGGACCGGGACCTGGCCCCGACCACGGATTTGCGCAGCGTGATCAAGGCCGTGCTGATCGACCACATGGGGCTGCGGCCGGGGGCGATGGACAGCGTGCTCCCGGGAAGCGTGGGCGCGCAGCCGGTGCGCGGGCTGATAAGGACATAAGGAAGAAGTTCTTTTTTGGAAAAAAGAACCAAAAAGCTTTATCCACGCTGTCGCGGACACAATTGATAAAGGTTTTTTGCTTCTTTTTTTCCAAAAAAGAAGGCCTTCCTTCCTCCGCTTTCCGCGGAGTCGTACATGCCCACCCCTCGCAGCATCATCGTCGGCCATTTCCGCCTTTTCATCGCCATCGTCATCGGCGTCGCGGCCCTGTATGCCCTGCCCCATGCTTGGTCGGACCGCACCCGCGGCATCGCCGCCTGGGACATCGGCGCGGCCGCCTACCTCCTCCTGATCAGCGCCCTGTTCTTCGTCACACCCGTCAGCCGCATGCCCGCCAACGCCATCGCGCAGGAGGATGGCGAATGGACGCTGTTCTTCATCGTCCTGGCCGGCGTCACCATCAGCTTCGCCGCCATTCTCGGCGAATTCGGCTCCATGAAGGACGCTCCCGCGGCGGCCAAGGAAATGAAGGTCGCCATCGTCGCCTCCACGCTGGCGCTGTCCTGGCTCACCCTCCAGGCGGTGTTCGCCTTGCGGTATGCCCACGAATTCTACGCCGCCGCCGTGTCCGGCACCGGCATCGACGGCGGCCTGGACTTTCCCGAGGAGAAATGCCCGGATTATTGGGACTTCGTCTATTTCTCCATCGTGCTGGGCATGACGTTCCAGGTCTCGGACGTGCAGGTCACCTCCCGCAAACTCCGCCGTCTCGCCACGCTGCACGGCCTCCTCGGCTTCGTGTTCAACACCGTCATCATCGCGCTGACCGTTAATCTCGCGTCGGGGCTGCTATGAGAAAGCAAGGCCTTCTTTTTTGAAAAAAAGAAGCAAAAAACTTTTATCCATTGA
>CAZZYR010000173.1:0-5627 GCA_964658235.1 uncultured Acetobacteraceae bacterium
CCTTCTTTTTTGAAAAAAAGAAGCAAAAAACTTTTGTCAGTGCTGTCGCGGACTTAGTGGATAAAAGTTTTTTGGTTCTTTTTTTCAAAAAAGAACTGCTTTCTTTTTGGAGCTCTCATGGACTTCTCAGACACCCGCGAAGAGGCCTCCTTCCGCGCCGAGGTGGTCGCATTTTTGAGCGCCAACGCGCCCGCCTTTGAGGGCGAGGACGGCGTTGATGTGGAGCGTGCCCGCGCCTGGCAGGCGAAGAAAGCAGAAGCCGGGTTTGCCGCCATCACCTGGCCACGCCGGTTCGGCGGCCGTGGCGGCACACCGATGCAGCACGTGATCTACGGCCAGGAGGAAGCAAAGTACAAAGTCCCCGGGCATGTCTATGAAATCGGCCTGGGCATGTGCATTCCAACCTTGATGGCCTATGCCACGCCGGAGACATCCACGCAGTACGTCGGCCCAGCGTTACGCGGCGAGAAAATCTGGTGCCAGCTTTTTTCCGAGCCCGGGGCTGGGTCTGATGTGGCCGGCTTGCGCATGCGCGCGGAGCGCAATGGTGATGACTGGGTTATCAACGGCCAGAAGATCTGGACCAGCGGCGCCCATTTCTCCGATTACGGGCTGCTGCTGACCCGCTCGGATGCAAGTGTGCCGAAGCACAAGGGCCTGACGATGTTTTTCCTGGATATGCACTCGCCAGGCGTGGAGGTGCGCCGCATTCGGCAAATCTCCGGCACGTCCAATTTCAATGAAGTTTTCTTTACGGACGTCCGCATTCCGGATTCGCAGCGCCTGGGTGCGCCTGGCGAAGGCTGGAAGGTGGCGCTGACCACGCTGATGCATGAACGCCTGGCCATCGGCTCCCTGCCTGGCCCTGATTTCTCGGAGCTGCTGGAGCTTGCGCGACACTTGCGCGTGGATGGCGAGCCCGCGCATCGCGATTCCGCTGTGCGGGACAAGCTGGCGGATTGGTATATCCAGAGCAAGGGCCTGGAATATACAAAAATGCGAACCCTCACCGCACTTTCCCGCGGCCAGATGCCGGGGCCGGAGTCCTCGATCTACAAAGCGGTGAGCGCGGTGAAGATCCAGGAGATTGCCATGTTCGCGCTGGATCTGATGGATACGGCGGGGATGATCAACGATCCGGAGACCGCGCCGATGCGCGCGATGTTTCAGGATGCGCTGCTGTATTCGCCAGCGGGGCGGATTGCCGGCGGGACGGATGAGATCCTCAAGAATATCATCGCGGAGAGGGTGTTGGGACTGCCGGGGGATATCCGGGTGGATCGGGAGGCCGCGTTTTCTGAGCTACCAGCGTAAGTAAGATTACTTTTTTCTGAGGTGCACATGAACATCCAAGACACTCCCACCGTCATCACGGGCGCGGCCTCAGGCCTCGGCGCCGCCGCTGCCCGGCTTCTCGCCGAGCGCGGCGCACGCGTAGCCATCTTCGATCTCAACGAAGAAGCCGGTGAAGCACTCGCAGCCGAATTGGGTGGCGTATTCTGCCGCGTGGATGTGACGTCCGATGCTGACGTAGAGGCCGGTTTCGCCAAAGCACGCGCGGCGCACGGGCAAGAGCGTGTGCTGGTCAACTGCGCTGGCACCGGTACTGCAATCAAGACCGCGTCGCGCGACAAGAAGACCGGTGAGATACGCGCGTTTCCGGCTGCCAGCTTCAACCGGATCATCCAGATCAATCTGGTCGGCACGTTCCGCTGCATCGCCACTTCGGCCGCTGGCATGCTGACGCTTGACGCGACGCACGATGGCGAGCGTGGCGTAATCGTCAACACCGCGTCTGTCGCCGCCGAGGACGGGCAGATTGGGCAGGCTGCCTATTCCGCGTCAAAGGCGGCGGTGGCCGGCATGACGCTGCCGATCGCGCGGGATCTGATGGGTGAGGGCATTCGCGTTAACACCATCCTGCCTGGCCTGTTCGACACGCCTCTGCTGCAAGGCATGCCGGATCCGGTGAAGGACGCTTTGGCCGCCTCCGTGCCATTCCCGAAGCGCGCGGGCGCGCCGCACGAATTTGCCAGGCTGGTGCTCGAGATGGTGGAGAACGGGTATTTCAATGCCGCGCAGGTGCGGCTGGATGGCGCCATTCGCATGACGCCACGGTGAGCGCCAGCGCGGCTCGGCTAGCCGAGGGCACCGGCGCGCGGGAGCGCCTGCTGGAGGCCGCGGCTGCGCTGATCATCCAAAGTGAAACCATTGATATTTCACTTTCCGAGATCGCCGCTCAATCCGGACTCAACGCCGCGCTGGTGAAATACTACTTTGGCAGCAAGACCGGCCTTTTGCGGGCTTTGTTGCGGCGCGACGCGGAGCGCGCGCTGCAAGAGATGCAGGCGCTGCTGGCGACGCGGGTGCCCCCTGCCGAAAAGATGCGCCTGCATCTGCGCGGCATCATGCGCGCTTACTGCCGCTCGCCGTATCTCAACCGGCTGCTACATGCGATGCTGACAGGGCAGGATCTAGCGGCCGTGTCAGAAATCCATGATGTATTCGTCAGGCCCGTGATGGACTGCCAGCACGCCATCCTGGACGCGGGCGCGCAAACCGGCGAGTTTCGCCGAGTTGACCCCATGCTTTTTTATCTTGCCGCCGTTGGCGCCTGTGATCAGTTCATGCACAGCGAACGCATGTTCCGTTTGAGCACCGGAACCACGCCAGGCGCGGATTTTTCGGCTCGCTACATGTCGTTCGTGGAAGACATGGTCCTGGCCTGTCTATCTCCTACCAAGAGCAAGGAAGTCCCGTGACGTCAACTACGCTGGATCGTCCGCTGGATATTGCACGCAGCATTGTCAGTCCGCGTGCCTACGCGGAACTGGACACCCTCCTCGCCAACTTTGCCTGGATGCGTAAGCATGATCCAATTAGCCTGATCGAGACCGATAATTTCGACCCATTCTGGGCCATCACCAAGCATGCGGACATCATGCAGGTAGGCCGCGACAAGGCGCTTTTTGCCAGCGGCGTCCGCCAGACCATCTTGGCGGACAAGGCCGGCGTCCGCCGCGTCAAGGAGCTGACCGGCGGACCGCATCTAATCCGGACGCTGGTGCACATGGATGATCCGGACCATTTGAAATACCGCGCGCTCACCCAAAGCTGGTTCATGCCCAGCCAGCTCAGGCGGCTGGAGCCGCAAATCCGCGCGCTGGCGCGCCAAGCCGTAGATGACATGGCGGCGCGCGGCGGCGAATGTGATTTCGCCAACGATGTGGCGGCCTTATATCCGTTGCGGGTCATCATGCTGATACTCGGCCTGCCGCCGGAAGACGAGCCACGCATGCTGAAGCTGACGCAGGAACTGTTCGGCAATCAGGACCCTGATCTGGCCCGCGCGGAAGGCGGGTTATCCGACCCAACTCTGGCCGCCGAGCAGTTATTCGAGGTCTTCATGGATTTCTCGGCCTATTTTGGGCGCGTCACGGCGGACCGCCGTGCAAACCCGCGTGATGACGTGTCCACAGTGATCGCCAACTCAATGGTGGACGGTGAGCAAATCTCTGATTTTGAGGCCATGAGCTACTACACGATCATCGCGGCCGCGGGCCATGACACCACCAGCTCTAGCACTGCCGGCGCGCTTTGGGCGCTTTGCGATCATCCCGCGCAGTTTGCCAAAGTGAAGGCGGACCCGTCCCTGATCCCGGGCCTCGTGGAAGAGGCCGTGCGCTGGACCACGCCGGTGAAGCATTTCATGCGCAGCGCCACGCAGGACACCGAACTGCGCGGACGCCACATTGCCAAGGGTGACTGGCTCATGCTGTGCTACCTGTCCGGCAACCGGGACGAGGAGGTGTTTGAAGCGCCGGACGCGTTCCGCGTGGACCGTGAGCCGAACCGCCATCTGGGCTTCGGTTATGGTCCGCATCTCTGCCTCGGCCAGCATATGGCAAAAATGGAGATGCGTATCCTGTTTGAAGAGCTGATCCCCCGGCTGGACAGCATCGAATTCAACGGCCAAGCCAGTCTTACCGCGTCCAACTTTGTCAGTGGCCCCAAATCCCTTCCTGTCAAATACCGCATGACTTAGCAAAGCCCGTTAGATTTACGCTCCACAGCGCAACAAGAAAAAACTCTCCTTGAAAGGAACTCCAATCTTGGGCAACAACCTGAAATTCTATATCGATGGCGCCTGGGTGGCACCTAGCGGCAGCCGCTTGATCGATGTGGAAGACCCCTCAACGGAAGCTGTCTTCACGCAGATTGCCGCGGGTGAAGCCGCCGACGTGGACCGGGCGGTGGCTGCCGCCAGGCGCGCTTTCCCAAAATTTGCCATCACGTCCGTCGCGGACCGCCGCGAGTTGCTGGCCAATATCGGCCGCGAATACAATAAGCGGTATAACGACATTGCCGACGCCGTCTCCCAGGAGATGGGCGCCCCGCTCGCATTCGCGCGCGCCGCGCAGGCCGCGATAGGTGCGGCGCATCTTGCCGAGATTGTGCGCGTGATGGGCGAGTATCAATTCGAAACGATGCGCGGCAGCACGCGGATTGTCCGCGAACCCGTCGGCGTCGTCGGCATGATCACACCGTGGAACTGGCCGCTCAACCAGATCACCTGCAAGGTCGGCCCCGCCATCGCCGCCGGCTGCACCATGGTGCTCAAACCCAGCGAAGTCTCCCCCATCAACGCCGTCATCTTCGCCGAAATCATGCACGCCGCAGGTGTCCCGGCCGGCGTCTTCAACATGGTGCAGGGTGAAGGCCACATCGTCGGCGCCGCCATGTCCGCCCATCCGGGCATAGACATGATGTCCTTCACCGGCTCTACCCGCGCCGGCATCCTCGTCGCGGAAGCCGCAGCCCGCACCGTCAAGCGCGTGCACCAGGAGCTCGGCGGGAAATCGGCGAACATTCTGTTGCAGGATGCGGACTTCTCAACCGCGGTGGGCAAGGGCGTAGCCGGCTGCTTCGGCAATAGCGGTCAATCCTGCAACGCCCCAACCCGCATGCTGGTCCCAAAAGGGCGCCACGCCGAAGTCCTCGAGCTCGCCCGCATCGCCGCCGCCGGCTTCGTCGTCGGTGATCCCCGCAGCGACAACAGCAATCTCGGCCCGGTGGTCAATCGCACCCAGTTCGACAAGATCCAGGACCTCATCAAATCCGCCATCGACGAAGGCGCGGAACTCGTCACCGGCGGGCCCGGCCTGCCGGACGGCCTCTCCAAGGGCTATTACGTCAAACCAACCATTTTCGGCGGCGTCACCCCGCAGATGCGCATCGCGCGGGAGGAAGTCTTCGGCCCCGTCCTCGCCGTGATGCCTTATGAAACCGAGGACGCCGCCATCGAAGTTGCCAATGATACCGACTACGGCCTCGCTGCTTACGTGCAATCGGAAAACAATGACCGCGCGCGTGAGGTCGGCCGCCAAATGCGCGCCGGCACCGTCTATCTGAACTACCCCAACATGGATATCGCCGCACCCTTCGGCGGCTATAAGAAATCCGGCAACGGGCGTGAGTGGTCGGAATGGGGTTTGGATGATTTCACGGAAATTAAAGGGATTGTGGGATACGCATAGAAAGAAAGGCCTTCTTTTTTGAAAAAAAGAAGCAAAAAACTTTTGTCTGTTGAGTCCGCGTCAGCACTGACAAAAGTTTTTTGGTTCTTT
>CAZZYR010000174.1:0-5551 GCA_964658235.1 uncultured Acetobacteraceae bacterium
TGGCGCCACTTGCTTGAAGTAGGAGAGCAGCGCGCCCGCCTGGGTGCCTGCGGCAACCGAGCCGGCGGCGTATTTGGCTTCGTTCGCCGCGTAGGTCACGAACAGGGGGACGGGGGCCAGGCCTGTGGAGCCGCTCATAAGATCTCCTCCTGCGCCCCGCGCCGTGGCCGAAAAATCGTCCATCGCGGGCCGCAGGTGCATTTTATCTTTGTGTTGTAAAGGAAGTCTTTAACATTGGGCGGCAGGATGGGGTTGTCGAAAACCTTATCGGGAAAAAACCCAATGTCGCTCTTTTCTGTCAATACCAACCTTGGCGCCCTCGCTGCTTTGCAGGCGCTAAACACCAACCAGCAGGACATCACGGCCGCCCAGGCGCAGGTATCCACGGGCAAGAAGGTGGGAAACGCGTCCGACAATCCGGCCATCTACTCGATTTCCAACACCATCAATGCAAATATCGCCGGTCTTTCGGCGGTGTCTGACTCGCTGAACTTCGGCGCGCAGGTCGTCTCCACCGCCAGCAACGGCATCGCTGCCGTCAATGCCAGCCTGACGAAATTGCAGCAGACGGTGACATCGTCCGGCACCAGCGGCATTGATCTGCCGACGCTGCAGAACGCCGTCACGGCCACTCTGTCCGCCATCAACCAATATGCATCCCAGGCCACGTTCAACGGCGTGAACCTGCTGAATCCCACCGTTGCCACGGGCAATCTCGGCAGCGCCAGCGTTGTTCAGGGCCTGGATGGCTCAGTATACAACATCGCCAACCAGGGCACCGCGGTCGGCGGCGCCTCGGCCACGACGCTGGGCCAGGCGCTTGGCATCAGCGCGCTGGACGTGACGAAGCCGGGCTACACGGTGTCGTTCACCAATGCATTGTCGCTGGGCAGCTTCAGCTCTCTTTCGACCTTGACAAACCCGCAAGCCAGCGGCGACGCGGCCTTCCAGATTACCACTGCCGCGGGCACCAATCCCACAACGTCCGCGCAGATCTACTCCTTCGAGTTCGTGGACAAGGCCAATGCCGCGAACGTCACCACGCTGCAGACGACAGCGGATCCGAACACCCATGTCATTCAGGTCAACATCGACACGTCAACGCAATCCACAAACCAGATTACCGGCGCCTTGATCAGTGCGGTCCGCAGTCAAGGTTTCGGTGTTGCCCAGAACACGGACGGCTCACTCAGCGTCGCCGGCTCCGATCCGACCACGGGCACGGCCATCTCCGGGATCGCGTTCGGCACTGTGACAGCCGGCTCCGGTTTTGCGTCCGTTGCCGCGGCCACCGACGGCGTTTCGATCGCCACCTCCACGTCGGCCGCGACAAACGTCCTGGTCAGCCAAGTTCAATCAGCGATCACGCTCGGCAACAAGATCGCCGCCAATTTAGGTGCGGCGAGCCAGCAGATCACCGGCATCCAGAACTTCACGACGTCGCTCAGCTCTGCGCTGACGGCCGGCGTGGGTGCGCTGACGGACGCGGATTTGGCGGCGGAGTCCGCACGGCTGACGTCGCTGCAGACAAAGCAGCAGTTGGCCACGCAGTCCTTGTCGATCGCCAACAAGCAGCCGCAATCGTTGCTGACCTTGTTCCAGGGCCTGTAACGCACTGACACGGCGCCGCCGGCCTGATCGCCGGCGGCGTCTTGTTCCGCTGCATCTTCGGTTTGCCGAGCCGGCTCATCCACCGGCGCGGCGTTTGGCGCTTGGGATATTCCGGCGCTTTTGAAACCCGGAACAGAGGAGGCCGCCATCCGCCACGCAACATCGCGCTACCAAGAAGCCAGTGACGCCGGCATCCCCAGCCGGGAGACGGAGTGCGCGGCATTTCGCATGATCAATCGAGAGCTGGTGGCAAGCGAGGGCGTCGCGCGGACCCGGGCCCTTGGCCGCAATCACAGCCTGTGGTCTATCCTGGTCAAGGACCTGGCGCTGGCAGAGAACGGCCTGCCTGAAGGCATGAAAGCGCACCTGATCGGATTGGGATTGTGGGCGATGCGCTACAGCACGCTGGCGCTCTTGCGTGATCTGCCAGTGCAGCCGCTGATCGACGTCAATACGAACGTTCTGGATGGCCTCATGGCGCAAGGCGGCGCCGCGGCCGAGGCGAAGCCTGGCGCGACAATGGCGCGCGGGCCAGTTGTTATTTGAAAATATGCGTGCGTGGAGCCGCCCCAGTGTGGCTGTGCAGTGTGTTCACAATGCCAGTCAGCCAGCATCAGCATGACCTAAGGCCGAGACTACAAGGATGACACCTTCAGTCAGTGCCGGGAGCCGGGCCGCTTTGATCCTCGTGCGCGGGATCACAGTTTCTTGATATTCGTCCCAGATGAGGCGGAGGACGCGGCGGCCAGCCGGTAAGCATCAAGCTGTCGTTGGGACGGGAGCGAATTGATCAGCGTACCGGTGGCATCGAAATACTCCAGCACAACGCGGTCCGAGGAGGGGTCCAGGACCACGCGATTCTCCGGGATGGCGGTGTTTGGTGTGGAGGGCGCCCGCGCCACTTGCGAGGGCGCGGAAGGCGTGGCGCCCACGGACGTATCAGCCGAAAAGACCACCTGCACTGCCGCAGCTTGGGCGGGGGGCCGAAGATGCGCCTGTGGCGCGGCTGGCAATACGGGGGCGATCGTCAATTCTGGGGGCATGTCCTGCGTCCTTTTTCCGGCGCATGCGAGGCCTTTTGGTCGAAGACGCCACGTTAGAACGGAAAAATTACGATTTGGTTTACGCAAATCGTCTGGCGATGAACGTGCCCAGATTCCGCCACATTCGGGCCCCCGCCGCGCCGCAGTGCAACGCCTTATTCCTCCGTGCGCTGGTTGAACGCCGGCATCTCGGGGATTGCGAAACCATGACGACCCACGCTTCGGCCACCCAGGGCCTCCAGCAAGTGCGTATCAAGCCGCGCCTGTTCCACCCCGCCACAATGCTGGCACTCGGCGTGGCAGCCGTGGCGAGTTTCGGGCTGTGGGACATGACAAACCAGCCCCAGGCGGTGCCGAACTATACCGGCGACGTGGCCGGCGTGGCGTTCTCCGACTATCACCGCGGTGAGACACCGGAAGCCAATCGCTTCCCGACGGAGAAGGAAATCCGCGGCGACTTGCAGAACGTGTCCGGCTTCACTGGACGCATCCGCACATACACCGTGCAGGCCGGCATGCCGGACGTGGCGAAGCTGGCGGCGGATTATCCGCTTCGGGTGACTCTGGGTTCGTGGCTGGACCGCAAGATCGCGGCTGACGACACCGAGGTGGCGCGGTTGATCGAGGCAGCCAACGCGAACCCGAATGTGGACCGCGTGCTGGTGGGCAACGAGGTGCTGCTGCGCGACGACCTGAAGGCGCCGCAACTGATCGCCTACATCAAGCAGGTGCGCGCCAGTGTGCACGTGCCGGTCTCCACCGCGGAGCCGTGGCACGTCTGGATCAAGCACCCTGAGCTTGCGGCGTCCGTGGACTACATCACCATCCATCTGCTGCCGTATTGGGAGGGGCTGCCGATCGATCAGTCCCTGAAATACATCATGGACCGGATGGACCAGGTGCAGCGCGCCTATCCCAACAAGCACATCGTCATTGGCGAGGTGGGCTGGCCCAGCAACGGTGTGGCCATCGGCGGCGCGCAGGCGAGCCGGGTGAACCAGGCGCTGTTCCTGCGGAAGTTCTTCAACATCGCGCAGGCGCGCGGGCTGGATTATTTCGTGATGGAGGCGTTCGACCAGCCCTACAAGACCAGTTTCGAAGGCCGCGCCGCGGGCTACTGGGGCATGAACGACATCGACGGGCAGCCGAAATGGTCGATGACGGGCCCGGTGCGGGAGACGCCGAATTGGGCAGGCTGGGCTGCCGGCAGCATTGCCGCCGCGACGCTGATCGCGGGGCTGTTGCTGTCCCGCCGGCCGGATATCCGCCTGCCCGGCAAGTTGCTGGTGGCCGGACTGGCGCAGGCGTTCGTGGGCGTGTTCACGCTGGTGCTGCTGGCGATGGCAGGCAAGTATTTGTCGCATTTCGCGGAGATCGTGTGGGGCTCCCTGGCGGCCGGCCAGGCACTGCTGCTGTTCCTGCTGATGGCGGACAGTTTTGAGCTGGCCGAGACGGTGTTCGGCCGTGTGCAGCGCCGCCATCCGGTGATCGCGCCGGCGGCTTCCGGCACGCATCTGCCGAAGGTCAGCATCCACGTGCCGTGCTGCAACGAGCCGCCGGAGATGGTGCGCCGGACGCTGGATGCGCTGGCACGGCTGGATTACCCGGATTTCGAAGTCCTGGTGATCGACAACAACACCACGGATCCGGCTTTGTGGGAGCCGCTGGCGGAGCATTGCGCGCGGCTGGGAGCGCGGTTCCGCTTCTTCCATCTGGGCAAGTGGAAAGGCTTCAAGGCCGGCGCGCTGAATTTTGCCCTCACCCAGACCGCGAAGGATGCCGAGGTGATCGGCGTGCTGGACAGTGACTACATCGTGGACGCGGATTGGCTGCGCTGCATGGTGCCGCAATTCGCCAATCCCCGGGTGGGCTTCGTGCAGTCGCCGCAGGATTATCACGACAATGACGGCAGCTTCTTCAAGCGGCTGATGTTCTGGGAATATGCCGGCTTCTTCCAGCTGGGCATGGTCAACCGCAACGAGCGCAACGCGATCATCCAGCACGGCACGATGAGCCTGGTGCGGCGCACGGCGCTGGAAGAAGGCGGCGCATGGTCCGAGTGGACGATCACTGAGGATGCCGAGCTCGGGCTGCGCTTGTTCCGCGCCGGCTGGGAGGCGGTTTATTCGCCGCGCAGCTTCGGCCGCGGCGTGATGCCGGACGATTTCGCGGCCTTCCGCAAGCAGCGGTTCCGCTGGGCGTATGGCGCCATGCAGATCGTGCGCGGGCATGCCGCGTCCTTGCTGAACCCGTTCAACCGGGAGCTCACGATGGGCCAGCGCTGGGCGTTCGTGACAGGCTGGCTGCCTTGGGTGGGCGATGCGCTCGGGCTGGCGTTCCTGGTGCTGGGGCTGGTGTGGTCGGTGGGTCTTGTTGTGGAGCCGATGCGCTTCGAATTCCCGATCGTGCTGTTCATGATCCCGTCGATCGGGCTGTTCTTTGCCAAGCTGGCGCAAATCTTCGCGCTGTATGGGGCGAAGGTGCCGTGCGGCTGGCGGGACCGGGCCGGTGCTGCGATCGCCGGGCTGGCGCTGAGCCACACGATCGGCAAGGCGGTATGGAAGGGCCTATTCATCCGCAGCGCGCCGTTCCTGCGCACGCCGAAGATGGAGGATGCGCCGGCGCTGGTGCAGGGATTGGTGATGGCGCGCGAGGAGCTGGTGCTGCTGGTGCTGACTTGGACGGCGATGGTGGCGGTAGGCTGGGTGCATCACATGGCGACGTGGGAAGCGGTGTTGTGGTGCGCGGTGTTGCTGACGCAGTCCCTGCCCTATTTGGCGGCGGTGACGGTGGCGGTGGTTGCAGCTTTTCCGGCATCTGTCGCGTTGCCGGTGCGCGAGCCGGCCATGGCGCAGTTTGCGCCGCAGCTTGGTGGTGACTAAGGCAAGGGGGGGGGG
>CAZZYR010000175.1:0-5547 GCA_964658235.1 uncultured Acetobacteraceae bacterium
GCATGATGGGCTTTTGACGCATTCGACCCCACTGCCGCTGGCGAGTCCGCAGCCCATGGGCGCGAGCGTCTACAGCGCCATGGCGCGGCCGATGCGATCGCCGGCCCAGCGGCCAGCAATCGTGGCCGCTGTCCCGAGCTTTGCCGTGGGATCCGCATTGGGGGGTGGTGCCAGCCTGCCGCCGCCGGTGCCCTACGGGAGATGAGCCAGTCGGCGCCACCACCTTCGGACGGGCCACCGCCGGCCCGCCGGCGCGGCACGGAAGCTGCCCGCCAGCGCGGCGCGCCCGCCGCGGGTGCCGCGATGCCGCGCATGGAAACCGTCCGTATCACCGCGCCCGATCTGGCGCGGCGCGCGGCGCTGGACCGCACGCGGCAGCGCCTGGTGTTTGCCGCCGGTGGATTCTTTCTGCTGTTCGGCGCCGTGGCCGGCAAACTGACGAGCGCCACAATCCTGTACCCGATGGCGCCCAGCCGTGCCGAGATGCGGCCACTGGTCCCGGAGGATCCGGGCCCCACGGTATCCGAGAACGCGCCGCTGACCACCGGGGCGCCGCACACCCGTGCCACGCTGCTGGATCGTAATGGGGAGATCCTTGCAATTTCACTTCCCACGGCAGCATTGTTCGCAAATCCGAAGGAAATGATCGACACGGCGGAGGCGGCGCACAAGCTGAAGAGCGTGCTGCCGCGCATGGATGAGCATGCGGCTGCGGAGCGTTTGGCGTCCGCCAAGCAGTTTGTGTATCTCGAGCGGCAGATCACGCCGAACGAGGAGCTCGCGATCAACGCGCTGGGCATTCCCGGCGTGTATTTCCAGCCAGGCGAGAAACGCCACTATCCGCTCGGCCGGACGGCAGCGCAGGTGTTGGGAGGCGTGGACATCGACAGCCACGGGGTTGCCGGCGCCGAGCGCGCATTTGATCACCGGCTGGAGACGGACACGGCTCCCATACGTCTATCCATCGATGTGCGCGTGCAGGGCGTGCTGCGTGACGAGCTCGACAAATCCAAACAGGAATTCCACGCGATCGGCGCGTGCGGCATCGTGATGGATGTGCGCACTGGCGAAGTGATCGCCATGGTCAGCCTGCCGGATTATGACGCCAATCAATTCGGCGAGACACCGCCCGACGACCGTTTCAACCGCGCGGTGACCGGCATGTTCGAGCCTGGGAGTACGTTCAAGCTGCAAACGGCGGCGATGGCGCTGGATTTTGGCAGCGCGCACATCTGGGACACGTTTGATGCTGCCAACAATATCCACATCGGCCGCTTCACGATCACGGACTACAAGGGCAAGCATCGATTTCTGTATCTGCCCGAAGTGCTCGCCTATTCCTCCAATCTGGGTGCCGCGCACGTAGCACTCGGCGTGGGGCCGCAACGCCAGCAGACCTGGCTGCAGGCCATGGGCATGTTTCGCAAGGTTGGCGTGGAGCTTCCGGAGGCGGGTTTTCCAATCGTGCCGTCACGTAGCAATTGGAAAGAAGCCACGACGATGACGGTGGGGTTCGGCCACGGCATCGCGGTATCACCGCTGCATGTGGTGCGCGGCACGGCGGCGCTGGCCAATGGCGGCATCGTGTTGCAGCCGACGATTCTGGCGCGTGACCTGAACGAGCCGCTGCCGGAGGGCCGCCGCATCATGAACCCGTCGACCTCCAACACGATCCGCAAGATGATGCGGCTTGTGGTGACGGACGGATATGGAAAGCCCGCCGATATCGAAGGCTATTTCGTCGGCGGTAAGACCGGGACTGCGGAAAAGGTTGGCGCGCATGGTTACAAGAAACACGCCAACGTGAGCGCGTTCATGAGCGTTTTCCCGATGAACGCACCGCGCTACGCAGTGTATTTCATGCTGGATGAGCCGGTGGGCAACAAGGAGACGGCTGGCTATGCCACCGCTGGCGCGGTGAGCGCGCCGGGCGCCGGCCGGGTGATTGCGCGCATTGCGCCAATGCTGGGACTGTTCCCACAGATTACTGATGAGGTCCGCATCCAGGCCGGGCTGAGCATTCCAATGCAGCCGGCGCGCGGCAGCGGGGAACGCACCGGAACGGGCTCCCCGCTTGACGTGCCGGTGCCGCCGCCAGCGAGCGCTACGGTATCCCTGCCCATCGCGCCCGCGCGGCGGGATCTGCTGGCCTTGCGGCACGAGGCGGCGCTGCGTGTGCGCGTGCCCGCGGAGGCGGAAGATGCGGTCGCTCGCTGATCTGGCTGCTTCGGCTGGGATACCGGTAGATCCGTGGTATCGCGCGCTTGCGATATCCTGTGTGACGGCGGATAGCCGCCGCGTTCAGCCGGGAGCGTTGTTTGTGGCGCTGCCTGGCGCTTCGGCGGATGGCGCGCGTTTTATTGGCGAGGCGGTGGCGCGCGGCGCGGCGGCTGTGCTGGCCCCGGATGGCTGCGCGTGGCCCGCCGGCGTGAAGCGGCGGCCATTTCTGCAGTGTGCGGCGCCGCGGCTCGCCTTGGCGCGGATGGCATCGGCGCTGGCTGGCCCCATGCCGGACAAGATCGTGACTGTCACAGGCACGAATGGAAAGACCAGCACGGTCGATTTCTTGCGCCAACTATGGAACCTCGCCGGATTGCGTGCAGCGAGTGTGGGCACGCTGGGCGTGATAGGCCCCGGCCAAATGGGCGGCGGGGGTTTGACGACGCCGGACCCGGTCGATCTTGCAGCCCTGCTGTCCACGCTGTCCGCGAAGGGCGTCAGGCACGTGGCTTTGGAGGCATCCAGCCACGGACTGGATCAGTTTCGTCTGGACGGTTTTCGGCCCGCGGCCGCCGGTTTCAGCAACCTGACGCGGGATCATCTGGATTATCATGGCAGCCTGACAGCCTACCGGGCGGCCAAGCTTCGGTTGTTTGCCGACCTCCTGCCAGTGCGAGGCATAGCTGTTGTAAACGCGGATATGGACCAGGAGACGCTTGCGTCCTTGCGTGCGATCGCGGTGTCGCGCCGCCTTGACCTGCGCAGCGTGGGCGAGCGTGGCGAGACGGTTCGATTGATCTCCGCGGCCCCCTTGCCGCACGGCCAGGCGCTTACGCTGGAGTTTGGCGGCGTTCGGCGCGTTGTGGAAATCGCTTTGCCTGGCAGGTTCCAGGCGGACAACGTGCTGATGGCGGCCGCGCTGGCGCAGGCGACCGGCGTTTCCGATGCCGTGGATCACCTGACCAGCCTGACCGGCGTTCGGGGAAGGATGGAGTTGGCGGCGACGTTGCCGAACCAGGCGGCCGCTTATGTCGATTACGCGCATACGCCGGATGCGCTTCATCGTGTGCTGAAATCCTTGCGCCCACATGCGCAAGGACACCGTCTTGTGTGCGTCTTTGGGGCCGGCGGTGACCGTGATCCCGGCAAACGAGCTTTGATGGGCCACGAGGTTTCCACGCTCGCGGACGTGCCGATTGTGACCGATGACAATCCCCGGCGCGAGGATCCGGCCGCCATCCGCGCGTCCATCATCGCTGCCTGTCCGAACGCCATCGAAATCGGGGACCGGGAAGCCGCGATCGCCGCGGGATTGGCGGCATTGCAGCCCGGTGACGTTTTGCTTGTGGCCGGAAAAGGCCATGAGCAAGGTCAGACGATTGGCGCATCCGTGCTGCCGTTTGACGATGCCGCGGTGATACGCCGTTTGGCCGCAGCCGCGTGACTGATCACCAATCTACCTTATTTTCGGCCGACGACCTGATGCATGCGCTGGGTGGGACGATGACCACCCCCTTTCATGCCACCGGCGTCTCCATCGACACGCGAACTCTGCAGCCGGGCGATCTATTCGTGGCCTTGAAAACACGTGATGGTGACGGACACGATCATGTCAGCGGGGCGCTGACCAAAGGTGCATCCGGCGCCATGGTGCACCGGCAGCACGATATGCCGGATGACGCCAAGCTGGTGGTGGTGGGAGACACCATGGCTGGGCTGACGGCGTTGGGCGCCTACGCCCGCGAGCGCTTCACCGGGGGCGTGGTCGCGGTTACGGGTAGCGTGGGCAAGACAACAACCAAGGAAATGCTGCGCATCATCCTGGGCGCCAGCGGCCGCACGCACGCCGCGGCGGCCAGCTACAACAACCACTGGGGCGTGCCGTTGACGCTGGCGCGCATGCCGCCGGATTTCGATTACGCTGTGATCGAGATCGGCATGAATCATCCCGGTGAGGTGGCACCCCTGGCGGTTCTGGCCGGGCCGGATGTGGCTGTCATCACGTCGATTGAAGCCGCGCATATCGGTAATATGGGTAGCCTGGAAGCCATTGCGGATGAAAAATCCAGCATAGCAAGAGGCATTCTGCAAGGCGGCACCCTGGTCCTGCCGGCGGATTCAGCTTTTATGACTCGCATGGAAGCGGCGGCAGGATGCCGCACGGTGCGTTTTGCCGCCTCGGACGCGCGCGTGACGCGTGAGGATGCCGACGGCACCGACTTCGATGCGAATGTAGCCGACCGAACCCATCGTGTGCGCCTTGCCGCGCCAGGCCGCCATATGGTGATGAATGCTCTGGCCGCGCTGACCGCGGCGCATGCGTTGGGTGCCGATGTTGCAGCCGGTGCCCGCGCGCTGGCGGATTTTGAGCCCGTTGGTGGCAGGGGCCGGCGGCGCGCGATTTTGGGTGGGACGGCCACCTTGATTGATGAAAGCTACAATGCGTCTTCTGCCTCGGTTCGGGCGGCTTTGGCCGTGCTTTGGCTGATGCCAGGACGACGCCGCGTGGCGGTTCTGGGAGACATGCTGGAACTGGGCGAATACAGCCGCAGCCAGCACGAATCGCTTGCCACCGCAGCTGCGGAGTCAGCAGACATCGTTTTTTGCTGCGGGCCATCGATGAAGTATCTCTATGACATCTTGCCGGCTGAGCGGCGAGGCGCGTACGCGGCCGACAGCGCAATGCTGGCCGGCATCGTTGCGGAGGATGCGCGGGCCGGTGATGTGATCCTTGTCAAAGGCAGTCTCGGGAGCCGCATGCGCGCGGTAACCGACGCGCTGGATGCATTGCCTGAAGGGCACGCCTGATGCTGTACACGCTGCACGTTATGGCGGAACGCTTCTCCTTCTTTAACCTGTTCCGTTATCAGACATTCAGGTCGGGCTCGGCCTGCATGACATCCCTGGTGATCTGCTTGTGGCTGGGGCCGCGTGTAATCCGGTGGTTGAAATCCGTTCAACGTGGCGGCCAGCCAATCAGGAGCGATGGACCGGAGCGTCATCTGATTGAAAAAAAAGGCACGCCGACGATGGGCGGCGTGCTGATTCTGGCATCGTTGGCGGTGTCTACGCTGTTGTGGGCGGATCTGCGCAGTGGCTATGTGTGGGCGGTGCTGTTTTGCACGCTCGGCTACGGCGCGGTTGGGTTTGTTGATGACTATCTTAAGCTGTCCCGCCGCAATACCCGCGGTGTATCCGCGCGCGGCAAATTGGCGGTACAGCTGGGCATCGGTCTGATCACGGCGGCCTGGCTCGCGCACTTGACTGGCGGGACGCTCGGCACCGGCGTGGCCGTGCCGGTATTCAAAGGCGTGCTCCTGCAACTGG
>CAZZYR010000176.1:0-5545 GCA_964658235.1 uncultured Acetobacteraceae bacterium
TTCCGGCAATGGCCCGCTCCGCCTGCACATCCCCACGGAACCGGAACAATTTCGCCGGCCGTCCACCCGTTTCCGTGGTGATTTCTCCAGTCTCCTCAACCAGATCCTGGGCATCGATGAGCCGCCGGAAGTTTTGCTTGTGCAGACGGCGCCCGGCGAGCGCCTCCACCGTCTGCTGGAGCTGCAGCAGCGAAAAACTTTCCGGCATCAGCTCGAAGAAGACCGGGCGATACTTGATCTTGGTGCGCAGCCGGGCAATCCCGGTGGCCAGGATGCGCCGATGGTCGGACCCCATCGCATCCCCGGGCACAAGGCCGGTGGGCGTCGCCTGGGCCGGCTGCCGGCGCATATGCTCGGCCACCAGCCCGGCCTCGAACAGCAGCTCATAGCGCTGCAGCACCAGCTCCTCGTTCCATGGCCGGCCGTCTAGCCCGAAGGTGATCGCCGCGCGCTGCCGGCGCTCCGGCGTGCCCGCCCACGCGAGCAGCCGGGGCGTGATGAGCTGGTCAATAAACGGCGGCGGTCCTGACCGGTGATCCTCCCAGGGGAAATACCGGTACCAGCTCTGCCAGCCAGCCTCCTGCCCGGTCACCGCCGTCTCCCGTGTCAGGCCGAGATAGCTGACGGACATGATCCGCCCGGGCCCGCCGCGGTCGCTGTCCGCGAACGTATAAAGCTGCTCCACATACCCCAGCGGCTGATGCGTCTGCCGCTCCACCCAGGAGCGCAAGCCGGATTGCAGGGAGCGGTGATCGTTTTCGAAGGAGCCGGAGGGGAGCGCGGTCGCGCGCGCGATGGTCAGCACGCGGGGTTCGGCTTTGGTGACCGCGACGATCACCGCGATGAGTTCGGTGTTGATCAAGGCAAGAAGTTCTTTTTTGAAAAAAAGAACCAAAAAACTTTTTTCCGTGCTGGCGCGGATTCAACGGATAAAAGTTTTTTGCTTCTTTTTTTCAAAAAAGAAGGCCTTCCTTACCTGTCTGTATACCCGCCAATCACCGGCAGAATTTCACCCGTAATATACCCGCTCATCATCGGCGAAGCGAGGAACAGATAAGCTGGTGCAATCTCCTCCGGCTGCGCCGGCCGCTTCATCCGCGTCTCCGCGCCAAACTCGCTCATATGCGCAGGATTGTCGCTCGGATTCAGCGGCGTCCACACCGGACCGGGTGCGACCGCATTCACCCTGATACCGCGCGCCGCGAGGCTGCCGGACAGCGCGCGCGTGAACGAATGAATGCCGCCTTTCGTCATCGTGTAGTCGATGATGGTGGAGTTGCCGAGCAGGCCAGTGACGCTGCCGCTATTTACGATAGCGGAGCCCTCGCGGAGATGCGGCAGGCACGCCTGCGTCATGTGGAAATACCCATAGAGATTCGTCTTCACGGTAAGATCGAAATGATCCTCCGTCAGGTCCTCGAACCGGCTGACATGCAACTGGAACGCGGCGTTGTTGACCAGCACATCCAAACGGCCGAGCTCATCCACCGTGCGCTTAGCCGCCGCGAAACAGAATTCGCGGTCCGTCACGTCGCCGGCAATCGTAATCGCGCGGCGGCCTTCGGCCTCCACCTTTGCGCGCACGGTGTCCGCATCGCCCTGCTCGTGCGGCAGGTGCATGATGGCGATATCAGCGCCCTCCCGTGCAAAAAGGATGGCCACGGCGCGGCCGATGCCAGAATCTGCCCCGGTGATGATGGCCACCTTGCCCTCCAGCTTGCCTGAGCCCTTCCAGAACGGCGCCTCATACATCGGTGCGAGGGACTGGCTGTCCTCCAGCCCCGGCTTAACCTCGGCGTCGGTGGGAAACGGCGGCTCGGGGTAGCGCCGCGCGCCGGCCTGCATCGCCCCCTTCATCTCCTCGCGCGGGCGGGCGCGGTCGGCGTCGCGCACCTGCTGCTGGATGGCATCCATCTTCGTGGTCACGAGATCTGGGGGCATGTTCGGCTCCTTGAAGGACGGTTTCGCCCACAAAAGCCGTGTCGTCGTGCGGGTTTCACACGCGTTGAAGTGTTGCAGCCCTGCGTTTCATGCCTGCATACGTTCTCATCGGCCGGAGTTTACCAAAATGCCTGTTCTGGTTTGGTCCCTGCTGATCGGCCTTGTCGCCGGCTCCCGAACAATGATGGCGCCTGCTGCCATTTCGTGGGCCGTGGCCCTTGGGCGCCTGCATCCACACGGAACCGCGCTCGCTTTTCTTGGCTCCTGGATCACGGTGGCCATATTCTCCGCGTTGGCCACCGGAGAGCTGGTGGGAGACGCGCTCCCCATCACACCAAGCCGCAAGGTCCCGCTGCAGTTTGGCGCCCGGCTGGCGAGCGGCGCCGTTACCGGCGCGGCCATCGGCCTGTCCGCGGAGGCTGGCGCGGCCGGGTTGGCGGCGGGCCTCATCGGGGCGGCCATCGGCACGCTGGCCGGCGCGGCCTTGCGGGCGCGAACTGCGCGGGCGATCGGGCGGGACTTGCCGGCTGCCTTGCTCGAAGACGCAATTGCCCTGGGCGGGGCGGCGCTCATCGTGGCCAAGCTGACATAGCAGCGCCCGGCAACTGTCGGCGGCCGGCGACGATTGCACCCATGTTCACGGGCCAGCGCCGTGCTGATTGGGGTCGATTTGAGGCCAAACTGTCTGTCACGGGCTCACTCGCCACTATCCCGTGGCTCACCGCAGTCGTCGCGAGGGTATCACGCCAGCGCCTGACCTTTTTTCAAGCTCGAGACGTTGGCGATGCCGTCCGCTCTGCTGCTGGCCGTCGCTGGTGCATTCGCATTCGATCGAGACAGTGAGTTATGAATATGCAGTCGGTCAAAGCAGCGCAGTTGTACCCGATTGTTTTCATCGCCGGCGCGTTGCAGGCGTGGACCCGTCCAGGAGGGGTGCGCTGATGACGGCCGGGATTGTCCTGATTGCGACATTCTGATGGCGGGTATGGCAGCGGGCTTGGCCGATGATGGCGTCACCGCGCAGGCGAAGCAGGCCGGTTTCCGGCCTAGGTCGCTGGATGCCGTCAATTTCCTGCTGGCCGACGTGCGTGGCGCGCTCGGCCCCTATCTCAATGTCTTCCTAATTACGCAACAGCATTGGAGCCAGACGGAGGTCGGCTGGGTCACCACGATCAGCGGCTTGCTGGGGCTGGTGGCACAAACCCCGGCCGGCGCGGCCATCGATGCAACGCGCCGCAAGCGTGGCGCGGTCGTGCTGGCGCTGATCGTGCTCGGCATCGGCGCAATCCTCATCTTCGCAATTCCGCGGTTCTGGCCGGTGCTGATTGCCAATACCGCGATTGCCGTGGTGGGCGACGTGTTCGGGCCGGCCGTGGCCGCCGTCACGCTCGGCCTTTACGCGCGAACGCACCTGGCCCGCCAGATGGGCCGCAATTCCGCCTTCGACCATGCCGGCAATGTCGCCATCGCCGCGGTGGCGGGCGCCGTCGGCTACCTCATTTCTCAGCGCGCTGTGTTCCTGATGGTGCCGGTCTTCGCCGCCCTCGCCTCTCTCGCCATCCTGTCCATTCCGGCGCGCGCCATCGACGAGGACCGCGCGCGCGGATTGGACGCAAGCGAGGGCAACGACGCAGACTCGCCAACATCCGCGCAAGCGCCGTCCGGATATCTGACCCTGCTGCGGTCCCGGCCGCTGATCGTGTTCGCCCTCTGCGCCATGCTGTTTCATTTTGCCAACGCGCCGCTGCTGCCGCTGGTGGGGCAGAAGCTGGCGCAATCGCATCCGGCCTGGGGCACGGCTATGATGTCCTCCTGCATCATTGCCGCACAGCTCATCATGCTGCCCGTGGCGCTTGCCGTGGGACACACCGCGGACCGCATCGGGCGGAAACCGATCCTGCTGCTCGGCTTCGCCGTTCTGCCTGTGCGCGCCGTGCTCTATACGTTGTCCGACAGCGCGCCCTGGCTCATTGCGGTGCAGTTGCTCGACGGCATCGGCGCCGGTATTTTCGGCGCCATCACGCCCCTGGTCATCGCGGATTTGATGCGCGGCACGGGCCGGTTCAATCTCGCACAAGGCGCGGTGGCCACCGTGCAGGGCATCGGCGCGTCCCTCAGCGGGCTTGCTGCGGGCATCATCGTCGATCATTTCGGCTACACCGCTGCGTTTCTGACCTCCGGCGCTGCCGCGTGCGTCGCATTGTTGGCGCTTTGGCTGGCCATGCCGGAAACCGCACGAAAGGAAGCAGTCCTTTTTTGAAAAAAAGGACCAAAAAACTTTTATCCATTAAGTCCGCGAAGCACTGATAAAAGTTTTTTGGTTCTTTTTTTCAAAAAAGAACGCTTGCCTACCTCAAGGCGCGTCCGCGCCAATCCCAGCCAGCTTCATGGTCGCCGCCGCGCCCGCATCGTTCGCCACGGACAGCGTCGCCTTGTAGGGAAGCACGTCCGGCGGCGCGAAAGTCACCTGAATGGTGCAGCGCTGTTGCACGCCGAGGCTTGCCGGGCACGAATTGGTTTGGGTGAAGGTCGCATTGGCCGGCGCGATGGTGATGCCGCTGATGGCCACCGGCACCGCGCCGTCATTGATCAACGTGGCGGTCTGCGCCTTGATTGTCGTCACGGCCACGGTTCCGAAATCGAATGACGTCGGCGCCAACGCAAGTGCGAGCACCTCGCCCAGACCGGACGTGGCAATGGTCTGGGTGGGGCTGCCGGGATCGTTGTCCTTCAGCGTCACCGCGCCCACGCGAGCGCCTGCCTTGGTTGGCGCAAAGGCAATCGTTATGCTGCAGCTTTGGCCCTGTGCGAGCGTCGCCGGGCAGGTGTTGGTCTGGCTGAAATCGCCGCTGGCGGTGATGGCGGAAAAGCTGGTGGCGCTTTTGCCCACATTGGTGATCGACACCGTCTGCGTCGGGCTGGTCAAACCGGTTTGAAGGGTGCCGAAATCCACCTGCATCGCGGAAAAGCTCAGGCTAAGCGGCGTGTAGATTTCCGCCACGCCTTCATTGACCAGCGCGCGCCCGCTGGTCAGTGCCACGCTGTCCTGAAAGGCGAGTGCCGCGCCAAGCGGCGACGTCGCGGCAAAGCTGTTGGTAGCCGGCGTGAAGATCTCGGCTTTTGGCGTGGGGATGAAACCGGTGCAGGCCTTGCCGCAACTGTAGGATTGGCCATAGCCGCCGGCCAGCACCACCGTGCCGTCGGCCAGCAGCGTGGCGGAATGGCCGTAGCGCGGCGTCGTCATCGGTCCGGACGGGGTCCAGGCGTTCGCCGCCGGATCGTAGAGTTCGGCTGAATTGAGCGGGTATTTGCCGCTGGCGCCGCCGCTTGCCAACACGCGGCCATCCGGCAGCAGCGTCGCCGCGCTCAGATAGCGCGCAACGGCGGTGCTGCCGGCCGGGGTCCAGGCGCGGGTGGAGGGCGTGTAGATCTCGCACGAGGTGAGCGATGTGTCGATATGCCGCCGATTGCCAGAACAGCGCCGCTGCCCAGCCGAACTGCGGTCTCGTAGCCACGCGCAATCGTCATACTGCCGGTGGAGTGCCACGTATTGGTGGCCGGATCATAGAGTGTTATGTAGACTCCGTGTCTTGTTTCTATTCTA
>CAZZYR010000177.1:0-5532 GCA_964658235.1 uncultured Acetobacteraceae bacterium
CGGCACGCCGCCCGCCGTGGCCAGCATGAACCGCAGCCCGGTGGGTGGCGCGAACAGCGCCACATCCCGCCGTTCAGGACGGAACATCGCACTTGCCAGCAGCCGGTCGATCTGCCCCTGCGAGTAAGGCTGCCCCTGACCAAACGGCGTCCGGTCCACATGCGCCCACAGCCCGATCCGGTTGGGCGCCACCACGATGATCCGGCCATCGTCCTTCAGAACGCGCCAGATCTCCCGCAGCAGCCGACCATCCTGCCCCACCGGTTCCACGCCGTGGATCACGAGAATACGGTCGAACACAAGGTCCGGAAACGGCAGCCGCGTGGCATCGGCGGCAGTGGCACCTTCGGGCGGCGGCACGTGATGGGACGTGGTTGCGTTCAAGCAGCGGTAAGCCTGGTCCCGCCACAGGCAGAGGAACGGCTCCGGATAGCCCAAACCCAGCATCGACTGGCCGCGGAGGTCCGGCCATAAAACCCGCAAACGCTGGCGCAAAGACGCTGCTGCCATCCGGCCGATAGGGGTGGCATAGAACTCTGCCGCGCTGTGGCCGTCATGCTGGGCGGGTGATGCCATGCTGCCCTTCGGGATGCGTCGCCGTCTCGCCGGTGGTAGGAAGAGGACCGTTTTATAGCAAGGTGGTGGCAATGCCCGTAACCGTCCAGGCCGTGCCTATGTTCACCGACAATTACGCCTGGCTGCTGCGGGACACCATAACCGGCGCGGTCGGCATCGCCGATCCCGCGGATGCGGACGCCGTGTGCGCCGCGGTGGACGCGGCAGGGGGGCGGCTGGACACCATTTTCCTCACCCATCACCACGCGGACCACGTGGCCGGCACAGACGCCGTACGCGCCCGCTATGGTGCCCGTGTTGTGGGCGCAGCCGCCGACGCGCATCGGCTGCCGCGCCTGGACATGGCCGTGGCGGAGGGCGACGAGGTGCCCTTCGGCGCCACAGTCGCCCAGGTGATCGACACGCCAGGCCACACGCGCGGCCACGTGGCCTTCTTCTTCGCCGATGGCGCCGTGCTTCTAAGTGGCGACACGTTGTTCTCGCTCGGATGCGGCCGTCTTCTGGAGGGCAATCCTGCGGAAATGTTTGCGTCGCTGCAGAAGCTGGCTGCTTTGCCGGGAGACACGCTGGTTTGCTGCGGCCATGAATACACTCAAAGCAACGCGCGCTTTGCCGTGACCGTTGAGCCGGACAACGCGGCACTTCGTGCGCGCGCCGAGGAGGTAGACAGATTGCGGGCGAACGCCTCACCGACGGTACCATCCCGCATGGACGCCGAACTGGCCGAAAACCCATTCCTGCGGGCGCCTGACGCCGCGCGGCTGGCGACGATCAGGGCGGCAAAGGACCAGTTCTGACCAGGACGACTCAGGTGTGGAACCGGGCGCTCCTACCGCGAAAAAAAGCTCTTGAGCACGGCCCCGGCCACGCCCAGTTCCGCTGCCTGCTCCACCGACTGCCCGCTGCGCTCGCCGCTCAGATACGGTGCCAGCGCGTGCGCCAAATTCGGTAGTGTGAGAGTCTGAAGCCAAACCCGGCCTGGACCAGTCAGTTCCGCGAGGAACAGCCCGTCGCCGCCGAAGAAGATGTTTGAAACCCCACGGATCGTGGTGATCCCAAACCCTACGCGCTCCTCGAACATGCCCACATGTCCTGGGTGCACGCGCAGTTGCTCGCCAGGCGCCAGGGTGCGTTCGACAACCTCGCCGCCCAATTCCACCCAAGCCGTGCACGCGCCGGACAGACGCTGCAAAAGGAACCCGTTTCCCCCGAACAGCCCGGACCCGAGCGACTGCTGAAACCCGGTCCCGAGTTGCACACCCTGGCTACCGCAGACAAAACCGTGTTTATGAATCATGTAGCTCTGGCCGGGCTGCACGGCCAATTCCACGATCCTGCCAGGGATTTTCGCGGCGAACGCGACCATCCCAGGCTGATACGGCGCGGAAAACTCCGTCATGAACAGGCCGCCACCTGACATCGCCCGGCCGATGGCGCCTAAGAAACCGCTGCTGCCGGCAGCGTTGGTGGTGGTCCGCAGCTCGATCCCGCCGGTTATCCAGGACAGCTGCCCCGTCTCCGCAACCAGCGTCTCGCCCTGGCCGAGCGCCACTTCCAGCACGGGCAATGTGTTGCCGATAATTTGCGACTGCATTGAAGCCCCCTTTCACGCGACAGGAATGAAACGAGCCTACACCGATTCGCGGCTGCGTCGATCCAAACCAATGCGGCCCGATGGCCCTGCCCGGCATCCCGGTTGCCAGATTTGTGTCCAGAACTGGCGCAGACGGCTGACGTTCGGCGTTCAATGAACAGAAAGGGAGGATTATGCCATGATCAGAAAAATAACAGCCGCTACAGCCTTTGCACTCGCGCTTGGAACAGCGTCTGCACCAGCCTGGGCCGGACCCTGCTCTGACGACATAGCTGCAATCGGCAAGCAGCTTTCAGGCACACCGCAGCTGGGTCCACCGAGCACTGGAACTTTGACCGGCAGCGTGACCGGCGCTGGAGCCGCGAAGCCAGCCCTCGCGAATACCGCAGGCACCACAGCCGGCGAAGGCAAGATGGGCGGCACCGCAGCGACAAAGGAACTGGACGCCGCTTCCAGCAACGTCGCGACGTCGCCGGCTGACGTCCGACGTCAGCAACTCAACAAACCCACCGCGGCGCAGCAAGCGGGGGCTGGAACTCAGGGCGTGGAGACCGCCAGCCATTCCTCGGACGCATCATCGACGTCCACCGATGACAGTGTTTCGCGCGCGAAGACGGCCTGGCAACAGGCGGTGGATTTGAACGCCCGCAACGACGCATCCTGCAAAACGGCAGTTCGCCGCGCCCAGGAAGCACTGCGCGCCGGCTGATATAATGTTAAAAGCCCGAAGGCAGGACGCGCTCGGGCTTCCCGGCTCAGTTTTAGTACATATGCTGGCCGCCATTGATGGACAGTGTCGCGCCCGTCACGAAATCTGCGTCGTCAGCGGTCAGAAAGGCGACACCGCGAGCGATATCATCGGCGCGTCCCAACCGACCCATCGGGATACGCGCGATGATTTTTTGCAGCACATCCGGGGGCACCGCGCGCACCATCTCCGTATCCACATAGCCGGGCGCGATCGCATTCACCGTGATTCCGAACCGCGCACCCTCTTGCGCCAGCGCTTTGGTGAACCCGTGAATGCCTGACTTGGCCGCGGCATAATTCACCTGGCCGTACTGTCCGGCCTGCCCGTTGATTGAACCGACGTTGACGATCCTGCCGAATTTCGCCGCGCGCATGCCATCGAATGTCAGTTTACACAGATTGAAGCAGGAACCGAGATTGGTGTCGATCACCGCGTCCCACATGTCGCGGGACATCTTCGCCATCACGCCATCGCGCGTGATGCCGGCATTGTTGACCAGGATGGCGATCGGACCATGCTTGTCCAGGATCGTGGAAACGGCGGCTTCGCAGGCGGCGAAGTCGCCGGCATCAAACTTCATTGTCTCGATGCCTGTTTCATCATGGAACGCCTTGGCGGCGGCGTCATTGCCCGCGTAGCTGGCAATCACATGCCGGCCCGCCTGATGCAGCGTGTGGCTGATCGTGGCGCCGATCCCGCGCGTGCCCCCAGTGACCAGTGCAATCCGTGCCATGCCGTATCCCCCTTTTCGCTTTTAGTTTGTCCTTACCCGTTCATATGAACCGGCCCCGACCAATGCGGCAAGCGGGCGCCGGGGCGCCTTCCCCGAAAACGCGAACTTCGGCACGGCCACCCCTGTAACCCAGGTTAAGAAGATTTTCACGGTTTCAGCCGACACTTCCCTCACGGCGTTGTGAACGCCACTGAAAACCTTGCGGGGCTGATGGAGTGTCGTGATGTCCTTGTCTGAGACCTGTCCCGACGCCCCCTACGCCATCGCATTTTCAATCGAGGATCTGATCCTGGTCCGAAGCTGGGCGGATCAGCGGGACCTACGCCTCACTGTCGTGACGGACCAGGTGCTGGACGGCGCGGAGTTTGAGGAGATGCTGATCATTTCACCCCGGAACCGGGACCGCAGAACACTCACGCTGTGGCGTTCGGAAAACACGGTGTTTGCCCAAACACCGCAGGGCCGTCCCCGCGCCTTCTACACGGTCAAGGATCTGCTTGAGTCGCTTCGTCCGGTGCAGAGACTTCGTGGCGGCTGGCTCCGCATGCTGGGCTTCCCCGGCTAAAGGGCCGCTTTGACGGCAGCCAGTGCCGCGCGGACCGTTTCGTGCAGGCCACCTTCCACCGCCACAACGATCGGCCGCTCATCCGTCCCCGGCGGCTCCAGCGTTTTCAACTGGCTGTCCAGCAAGCTCGGCGGCATGAAATGCCCGGTCCGCTGCTCAATCCGGTGCTCCAGCGTGCGTCGATCAGCCTTCAAATACAGCAGCCGCACCTCCGCCCGGCCAGCAACGAGACTGTCCCGGTAGGTCCGCTTCAGGGCGGAACACGTGACCATGCCGGACAAGCCGGCCGCCAGTTGCTGATCAATCCAGCCACGCACCGCAGTCAGCCACGGCGCTCTATCCGCGTCAGTCAACGGAATGCCGGCGTGCATCTTCTGCACGTTGGCGGGCGGATGCAGGTCGTCACCCTCCTGATAGGCCCAATGCAGCGTGGCATTCATGGCGCTCGCGATGGTGGACTTTCCGGAACCGGATACGCCCATCACGATGAGGATCATCGCCGCTATCCGCCACGCGGCAGGAACCGGGTCACACCTTCCGTGTCGGCTACGATCGCCATTTCCGCCATGCCGATGAACAGCCCCGTCTCCACCACCCCCACCAGCCCACGCAGCTGAGCATCCAGCGCGGCGGCATCCGCGATGGCGCCAAAAGCGCAGTCCACAATGTAGTTGCCGCCGTCTGTCAGCACGGCGCCACCATCCGGCCCCAGGCGGCGCGAGGCGGTCTCGGCCAACGCCGCCAAGCGGGACCGCGTCAGTTCCCACCCGAATGGCGTCACTTCCACGGGCACCGGCACGGAGGTGCCGAGCCAATCCACGAGCTTCGCGCTATCGGCTATGATGATCAGACGGCGAGCCGCACTGGCCACGATCTTCTCCCGCAGCAACGCGCCGCCCAAACCCTTGACCAGGTCCAGGGTGTCACGCTTGATCTCGTCCGCCCCATCCACGCAGATATCTATGACGGTATGGGACGCAAAATCTGTCAGGCGCAGGCCGCCTGCTTGCGCCTGCGCCGCGCTGCGTTCGGAAGTGGGTATGCACAAAATGTCAGGCTGGCGGGCAATCAGGGCGTCGATAAAAAATGCTGCGGTGGAGCCGGTGCCGAGGCCGACCACCATGCCATTTTCCACCAGGTCGGCGGCTTGGTTGGCGGCTTCTCGTTTGAGGGCGTCGCGATCTTGCATTGGTGAGCCTCGAAGGAAGGAAGAAAGGCTTCTTTTTGAAAAAAGAAGCAAAAACTTTTGTCGGTGCTGTCGCGGACTAAATTGATAAAAGTTTTTTGGTTCTTTTTTTCAAAAAAGAACGCTT
>CAZZYR010000178.1:0-2523 GCA_964658235.1 uncultured Acetobacteraceae bacterium
TTGAAAAAAAGAAGCAAAAAACTTTTGGAGGGCTGTCGCGGAATCAGAGGTCATTGAGGTAGTGCGGCGAGCGTGCGGCGGCCGGCGCCTGGATTGCTTCGCAAGGGCTCGTATTGACGGGTTGGTTCAAGAAGATTGCTTGAACAGACAAAGGTTTTTTGATTCTTTTTTTCAAAAGGAACGTCTTGCCTAGCCGAGTTCGCGAGAACGCGCGGTCGCCGCTGCCAGCGCCGCGGCGATCGTTTCGGGCCAGGACTGGAGCAGCACGGCCAGCGCGCGTTCGGTGACGCCGTTGGGGCTGGTGACCTGACGGCGGAGATCCGCGGAGCTGTCAGGCGAATTGTATAGCAGGGCGCCGGCGCCGGAGACGGTGCGGCGGGCGAGCTGGCGGGCGAGAGAGGCGGGAATACCCTGGGCGATGCCCTCGTTTTCCAGCAGCTCGGCGAGCAGGAAGACGTAAGCGGGGCCGCAGCCGGAGACCGAGGTGATGGGATCGATGAGGGCTTCGTCGTCCAGCCAGGCGAGATCGCCGGCGGCGCGCAGGAGGGTATCGGCCAAAGCGTGCTGGGCTGGGGTGGTGCCGCGGCTGGCGATGGCGACGGTCATGCCTTGGCCAATGGCGGCCGGGGTGTTGGGCATGGCGCGGATGATGGGGTTGGCGGTGCCCAGAAGGGCTGAAAGGCGGGCGAGCGTGAGGCCCGCGAGGATGGAGATGACGAGCGCGTCCGGCGGCAGGATTCTGCCCAGTGCGGGAAGTGCGGCTTCCGCCATTTGCGGCTTGATCGCGAGAAGGACGGCCAGCGGCGCGAAGCCAAGCGGCACAGCGTCCAGGCCCGGCACCAGTGTGTCCTGTGGGCGGGCGATGCCCGGCGGCAGGGAGGGATCAACCAGGACGCAGGGTGGCAGGTCCGCCTTGGCCCAGCCCGCGAACAGGGCGCCGCCCATCCGGCCGGCGCCCAGGAGGAGAAGCGGGGGAAGCCTTGTGGAGGCGCTCACGCTTCTCCCAAGCATTCGAGCATGGCGGCTTCCAGCGCATCGGCGGGGGTCTTGCCGCCCCACAGGACAAACTGGAAGGCGGGATAGAAGCGCTCGCATTCGGTGATGGCGATATCGACCATGTCTTCGAGGCTTTCGGCGGAGGCGCCGGGGGCGCCGCGGAGGAGCACGCTGTGCCGGAACAGCGGCATGCCGTCATCTGAATCCATGCCGAAATGGCCGATCCAGAGTTTTTCGTTGGCGCGCACAAGAAGTTCGTAAAGTGCGGCGCGGCGGGGGGCGGGCACCTTGATGTCGAACGTGCAGGTGAAGTGCATGGCGGAGATCTCACCGGACCAGCTGAAATACAGGCCGTAATCGCACCATTTGCCGGGGGCCTCGGCGGCCATTTCGGCATCCGAACGGCGGTCAAACACCCATTCGTTCGCGGAGACGATCTGTTCGACGACATCGAGCGGGTTGGCGGCGGGGCTGGCGTGCATGCTGAGTGACATGGCTGGGATCCCCCCTGTGATGCAGGAGCCGGACCTGACGGGCGGCTGGACTGCGAGACGACCGTATGGGGCGACTTGGATTCGCGGCAAGGCGGTGGTCGAAGGCCCTCACCCGAGGGTGAGGGAGGACGCGGTCAGGTTGGGCACGTTGAAGACAATGATTTGGGTGCCGTCCTGCAGGTTCAGGAAGCTGTCGCCGTAGGCGTAGGTGATAGGTGGGGCGGTCAGGCCGTAGCCGTCCAGCTTGAGCGTGTCCTGGCCGATGGTGAAGCCGGCGATGACGTCCTTGCCGCCGGCGAGGCCGTTGGTGAAGCTGAAGACATCGTTGCCGCCGCCGCTGATGAGCAGATCGTTGCCGGTGCCGCCGAGGAAGATGTCGTTGCCAAAGCCGCCCCAAAGGGTTTCCGGGCCGGCGCCGGCCTGGAAGATGTTGTTGCCGGTGGAGGTGCCAGCATAGGCGTCCGCCCCGGCGCTGCCGGCGACGGACGTGTTGCCGCCACCGAAAATATAGACGCCCACGCCGGCGGCGGCCTGAACGGTGCTGGGACCGCCGCCGACGACGAAGATGGAGCCTGGCGCGCCGGCAAATTCGCCTTCCCCGGTGCCGCCAAAGACGGTGACGGCGCCGGCACCCTGGTTGATCTGGGTCTGGCCGCTGCCGGCCACGATGATGGCCTGGCCCGCGCCCGCGGTGTAATCCACGCCGCTGGTGCCGCCCCAGATGACGCTGCCATCCGCGGCGCCGCCCTGGATGAGAAGCTGGCCGCCACTGCCGACGATGGTTGCGGGCACGTTGCCACCGACGAAGTTGAGCAGGCCGCGCAGCTGGCCGAATATCAGTTCGCCGGCGGCCGGCGCGGCGGCGGCTTGCACGGTGATGTTGTCGTTGCTGGAATTGACGCCGATGTTCGAGCACACGACGGTGTCCGAGCCGTTCAGCGTGATGTCATTCGTCGTCTGACCGGTTTGCGGCGAGCCGGCGATGATGCGGCTGCGGTAGCCGGAGGCGGTGCTGATCAGGGCTGAATCGTTG
>CAZZYR010000178.1:2533-3743 GCA_964658235.1 uncultured Acetobacteraceae bacterium
TAATGGTGACGTCATGGCCGGCGAGCGCGCCGGCGCTGCCGGGGACGAGCGCGGTGAGGAAGACGGTGCTGCCGCCGGCGCCGCCGACCAGCGTATCGCCCTCGCCGCCCGCGAAGACAGTGTCGTTGCCAGTGTTGCTGATCAGCAGCGCATGGTTGGCGCCGTTATCCGACACGGTGAGGTTTTCGCTGCCTTCCAGCAGCATGCCGCTGTAGCCGGCCGGCAGGAAGACGGAGCTGCCAGATATGGCGTCCGGGCCGACGACCTCCAGATTGGGGAAGATATCGGACGGCGGATCGATCTGCTGGCCGTCCGGCGAGTAGCCGACGAAGACCACCGGATTGTTCGTGACGGTGCCGTAGGCGCTGGCCACCGCGGTGATGATGGTACTGGGCAGGGCAGACTCCAGGCTCAGCTCCAGGGCGCTGAGCGTGATTGTTTCGCTGGCCGAGATGGGATTGGTCATGAAGCCTCCTCCGGTGCCGCCATTTTGAGCGGGCAACGCTGTCAGGATGGTGCCGCCGCCGGGCGATCCGGCGACGGTGAAGGTCAGGCCGGTCTGGCTGCCAAGCAGGGTGAGCTCGGCCAGGGTTTGGGTGCCGGCCAGGATGGTGAGGACGCCCTGGTTGGGCGCGGTTTGGGCATACAGGGCGGCGGTGGCGCCGCCGGGGGCGAGCACGATCCGGTCGCCCACGCCAAAGTCGGCGATTGCGAGGCTGGGGGCCGGCACTACCGGGAGGGCGGCCTGGCTGAAGACGAGCGTGCCGGCGCCGGCGAAGTCCGCGATGAGGCTGGAGGCGGTGGTGGATTGCAGGTCCATCTCCGCGCCGATGCCAACCTGCAGCGTGCCGCTTCCGGACACGGCGCCGAGCAGGAGGGTGCCCCCGCTGGCGGTGATGGTTCCCTGGTCGATGATGGGGCCCGCGGCGCTGATGATGCCGGCGCCGCCCAGCACGCCGCCGGCATCGATGGCGATGCTGCCGGGGGTGGCGCCCTGGGTGCCGCCGATCTCGATGCTGCTCGCGGCGTCCGTGGCCAGGGTGCTGCCGGCCGCCAGGATGACGGCGCCAGCCTGGGTGACGGCGCTTGCGGTGGCGGAGAGGGCGCCGGCGGGACCGCCCGCGGTGCCGAGCGAGAGCGTGCCGGCGACGGCGAGCGTGCCGCCGGCCAGTGCGGCCCCGCCGGCGATGGTGGCGGTGGCGGCTTCCAC
>CAZZYR010000178.1:3753-5527 GCA_964658235.1 uncultured Acetobacteraceae bacterium
AGCCCTGATGGTGAGCCCTTCTTTGTTGCGATTGGGCCGACGGTCAGGGCGCCGATGGCGTAGGAACCGGACAGCGAGACAGTGCCGGACAGGCTGATTGCGGCGGCGTTGGCGGGGCCGGTGATGCTCAGCGCCTGGCCGGTGCCCCCGGTGATACTGTCCGAGTCGTTCAGGCCGGGCGCGAGGGCGGCGGGAGTTTGGCCCTGGGTGATGTCCGTCCAGTTGGCGGCGGTGGACCAGGCGCCGCCGTGGCCGCCGGTCCAGACGTATGTGTCGGGGGTAATCGTGCCTGGCGGCGGCCCGGTGAGGATTGCGGGGGCAACAACGATCTGGGCGCCCTGCCCGTCCGCCTGGGCGGTGAACTGGTCGTTGGCGTAATTGCCGGACAACGCCAGCTGGCCGACCTGCTGGCCGGCTTCGGAGAGGGTGAGGATGCCGGTGTTGGCGCCGGTGGGCTGGTAGGTGGCGGAGTCGACCGGGGTGTTGGCGGTGACGATGGCATCGCCCTGCGCGAAGCCGGTGAGCGTGACAAGGCTGGGGAATTGCGGACTGTCCAGGCGCAGGGTTGCGCCACCGCCGGTGAAGACGACGGGGCAAGTGTCCGAGGCGGCCAGAGCGAGGGTGGCTTCGGTGCCGATGTCCAGTTCGCCGGCGCCGCTGGTGGCGCCGATCCAGAGCGTGCCGCCCTGGGCGAGGATGGTGCCGTCATTGGTGACCTGGCCGGTGAGGTTGAGGCTGCCGCTGCCACTGGCCTGGGCGCCGGCATCGATGGTGAGCGCGCCGAGTTGGGCGGTGGCGAGCGTGCCAATTTCGAAGATGGCGTGGATGTCCGCGCTGGCGCTGGCGGCGTTCAAGGTGAGGCTGCCGCATTGGAGCGTGCCGCCGGCCTGGGCGCCGGCCAGGGCCGCGCCGGTGAGCGAGAGGGTGCCGATGACGATGGCGCCGGCGGCGGGACCGCTGACGAGGAAGGTGGCCGACGCGAGCGCCGCCTGGGCGGCGACAATCTCGCTGTTCGCGCCCGCGGACAAGGTGGCGCCGGCGGCGAGGCTGAGCTGATTGGTGGTGTAGGTGCCGCTGAGGAGCGTGTTGCCGGTGGCGGTCAGGCTGGCGCAAGTGCCGCCGCCGCTGATGTCCTGGACAGTGGCGCCGGTGGGGCCGTTGATGAACACCGGGGTTTGCGCGCCGGGCGGCAGGGTGGCGGGCGCGCCGAGGGTGAGATCCGTCCAGCTGGACGCGCGGCCCCAGCCGCCGCTGACGGGCGAGGTCCAGGACAGCTGGTCCGTCCCGGTTTGGCCGCCGCCGCCGCCGCCGCCGGTGGCGTTGGTCAGCACGATGAGGCTGCCGCCGATGCCATCCGGCTGCAGCAGGAAATGGATGTTGGTGAAGCTGCCGGCCAGATGCAGGCGGGCGACGGCGGTGCTGCCATAGGCCAGTGTGAGCGTGCCGCCGGTGGCGTTCGGCGCGAACTGGACGGACGTGAGCGGGCTGCCTTCGAGGTGCAGCACGTCCCCCGGGACAAGGCCGGTGATGGTGCCGGTGGGGGCGTCCCGCGCATTGCCGAAGGCCAAAGCGGCGGGGCCAGCGGTAGTGGAGCCGGCCAGGGTGATGGCGTCCGCCGTGGGGGCGAGGAGTTCGAGCGTGGCGCCGGCGGCGACAACGAGGCTGCCGGTGCCGGAGACGCTGCCGAGGGTGAGGGTGCCGCCGGCGGCCTGGATGATGCCGTTGTCGATGATCTGTCCAAGCGGGTTGACCTGGCCGTTGCCGGAGAGCGTGG
>CAZZYR010000179.1:0-2262 GCA_964658235.1 uncultured Acetobacteraceae bacterium
GATGTAGGCACGAAGACAGCAGTTCTTTTTAAAAAAAAGAACCAAAAAACTATTGTCCATTGAGTCCGCGACAGCGCGGGAAAAAGTTTTTGCTTCTTTTTTCAAAAAGAAGCGCTTGCTTCCTCCCCCGTCCGCACCGGCGCCAACCCCGCCACCTCCGCCTCCGTAAACACCCGGCTCCGCGTCAGAAAACGCACCCCCTCCGGCGCCTCCAGCGAAAACCCGCTCCCCCGGCCAGGCACCACATCGATCACCAGCTGCGTATGCGCCCAGAACTCGAACTGCGCGGCGCCGATATAAACCGGACAGCCGGCGATCTCGCCCAGCGCCACGTCCTGCGCGCCGACACGGAACTCACCGAGCGGATAGCACATGGGCGAACTGCCGTCGCAGCAGCCGCCGGATTGGTGGAATAGCAGCTTGCCATGCTGAGCGCGCAGGCGGTCTATCACCGCGCAGGCCGCCTCGGTCGCCAGAACGCGCTCGGTCATGTGCATGCTCCCCGTCCTCTCCGCGATACTCCACTGTAGGCGGACAGGGAAGCACAGGCGGTTGCCGGCCGATTAATTAACTGCTTGATTAAGGCCAATCACCGCGCTTGCGGCCATGCCTGGCGCGCGGCACCGTCCCGATTGACACCCTCCAGAAGGAGCCCCCGACCATGGCAGACGCCTATATATTTGATGCCGTCCGCACCCCGCGCGGCCGCGGCAAGAAGGACGGCGCCCTGCATGAAATCACCGCGCTCTCGCTGGCAACCCAGGTTCTGGAGGCACTGCGGGACCGCAACCGGTTGGACACAAGTCATGTGGACGACGTGGTCCTGGGCTGCGTGGCACCGGTCGGCGAGCAGGGATCGGACATCGCGCGCACCGCCGTTCTGAACGCGGAGTATGCGCAGACCACCGCAGGCGTGCAGATCAACCGCTTCTGCGCGTCCGGCCTGGAGGCCTGCAACATGGCGGCCGCCAAGGTCATGACCGGCGAGGCGGAAATGGCCATCGGCGGCGGCGTGGAAAGCATGAGCCGCGTGCCGATGGGATCCGACGGCGGCGCCTGGCCGCTCGATCCCGAAAGTGCCTTCAAGACCTACTTTACCCCGCAAGGCATCGGTGCGGATCTGATCGCCACGCTCTACGGTTTCTCGCGCGACGACGTGGATGCCTACGCGGTGGAAAGCCAGAAACGTGCCGCCAATGCCTGGGCGGAAGGCCGCTTCGCCCGCTCCGTGGTGCCCGTCCGCGACCAGCTTGGCCTACCGATCCTGGCACGCGACGAACACATGCGCCCGGAGGCCACCATGCAGTCGCTGGCCTCGCTGAACCCCGCCTTTGCCACCGTGGGCGAAATGGCTTTCGATTCCGTGGCCATGCAGCGCTACCCGCAGGTGGAGCGGGTGAACCACGTGCATCACGCGGGCAACTCCTCCGGCATCGTGGACGGCGCGGCCGGTGTGCTGTTCGGCACCAAGGAGATGGGCGAGATGATGGGCCTGAGGCCCCGCGCGCGCGTGCGCGGCATGGCCTCCATCGGATCCGAACCGTCCATCATGCTCACCGGGCCAGCCTTGGTGACGCAGAAACTGCTGAAGCGGCTTGGCATGAACCCGGAGGACATCGACCTCTACGAACTGAACGAGGCCTTCGCCAGCGTGGTGCTGCGGATGATGCAGGCGCTGGATATCCCGCACGACAAGATCAACGTGAATGGCGGCGCGATTGCGATGGGCCATCCCTTGGGCGCTACTGGTGCCATGATCCTGGGCACCGTGCTGGATGAGCTGGAACGGTCCGACAAGGAGACCGCGCTGATCACGCTTTGCGTGGGCGCGGGCATGGGCACGGCAACCGTCATCGAGCGGGTATAAAACAATGAACAATTTCACCATCACTCTCGATGATGCCGGTGTGGCGCTGGTGATCTTCGATGTCCCAAATCGCTCCATGAACACGCTGACCGCCGAGGTGCTGCGCGAGCTTGGCGAGATCGTGGACCGCTTGTGCACCGACGCCGCGATAAAGGGTGCGGTCATCACCTCCGGCAAGGCCAGCGGCTTCTGCGCCGGCGCCGATCTGGGCGAGCTTGGCGGCCTGGCTGGCGCGGACACCGATCGGGCAAAGCTGTTCGACATGGTCTTCGGTATCAACAAGCTGTTCCGTGCCCTGGAGACCTGCGGCAAGCCGGTGGCGGCCGCAATCGGCGGCGTGGCACTCGGCGGCGGCTTCGAACTGGCGCTCGCTTGCCATCACCGCGTGGTTGCAG
>CAZZYR010000179.1:2362-5527 GCA_964658235.1 uncultured Acetobacteraceae bacterium
GCACTCGGCGGCGGCTTCGAACTGGCGCTCGCTTGCCATCACCGCGTGGTTGCAGATAATGAAAAAATCCAGTTGGGACTGCCGGAATCCAAAGTAGGCCTGCTGCCCGGCGGCGGCGGCACCCAACGCCTTCCGCGGCTGGTCGGCGCCATGAAAGCCCTGCCTTTGCTGCTGGAAGGCAAATCAATCACGCCGCAGGACGCGCTGAAACTGGGCCTGGTGCACCAGGTGGTGCCAGCCGCCGACATCGTATCCGCGGCCACCGCGTGGGTGGCAGCGGGCGGGGACCATGTGGCGCCCTGGGACAAGAAGGAGTTCAAGATCCCCGGCGGCGGCCCCTACACGCCGGCCACGTCCCAGGTGCTCGTGATGGGCAACGCCATGCTGCGCAAGCAAAGCTTCGGCAACTACCCCGCGCAGATCAACATCATGAAATGCGTCTACGAAGGCCTGCAGGTGTCGATCGACGCGGCACTGCGAATCGAAAGCCGGTATTTCGCCAAGACGGTGATGACGCCCCAAGCCCGCGCGATGGTGCGCACCCTGTTCGGCTCCATGGATCAACTCGGCAAAGGGGCCGCACGGCCAAAGATAGCAGAAAAGTTCACCGCGAAAAAAGTCGCCGTGCTTGGTGCCGGCATGATGGGTGCGGGCATCGCCTACGTGCAGGCGATGGCAGGCATCGAGACGGTGCTGATCGACGTCAGCCAGGAAGCGGCCGACAAAGGCCTCGACTACAGCAGGAAGCTTCTGGAGAAGGCCGTCAAGCGCGGCAAGATGGCGCAGGAAAAGGCTAGTTCCGTCCTCGCATTGATCACGCCCACCACGGACTACGCGCATGTCGCCGGCAGTGACCTTGTCGTTGAGGCGGTGTTCGAGGAACGCGGCCTGAAAGCCGAAATCACCAAAAAGGCCGAAGCCCATCTTGCGGAGGACGCCGTCTTCGGCAGCAACACCTCCACCTTGCCGATCACCGGCCTGGCACAGGCCAGCGTGCGGCCGGAAAAATTTATCGGCATCCACTTTTTCTCACCTGTGGACCGGATGGGCCTGGTGGAAATCATCATGGGCGCACTGACCAGCCAGGAGACGCTGGCCGCCGCGGTGGATTACGTGCTGCGCATCCGCAAGACGCCCATCGTGGTCAATGACAGCCGCGGTTTCTACACTTCCCGCTGCTTCGGCACCTTCATCCAGGAAGGCATGGAATTGCTCACCGACGGTATCGCGCCTGCCATCATCGACAATGTCGGCCGCGCCACCGGCATGCCGCGCGGGCCGCTGGAAATGCATGACGACGTCGCCCTGGACCTCTCCCTCAAAGTCCGCACCGCGGCGCAGAAGGATCTGGGCGACGCCTTCGTGCCAAATCCTAGCGATTCGATTATCGCCAAGATGGTGACTGACCTCGGCCGCTACGGCCGCAAGAATGGCCGCGGCTTCTACGATTACGCGGCGGACGGCACCAAGCGCCTGTGGCCCGGCCTAGCCGATCTTGCGGCAGTGACCCGTCCGGAAGCGGATGCAACGTTGATCGAGGAAATACGCAAGCGCCTGCTCTATCGTCAGGCCGTGGAGGCGGCGCGATGCATGGAGGAAAAGGTGGTTACCAGCGCGCGGGAGGCCGATGTGGGCGCCATCCTGGGCTGGGGCTTCGCGCCCTGGACAGGCGGCCCGCTCAGCATGATCGACGGCATCGGCGTGGCAACCTTCGTGGAAGAGTGCGATGCGTTGACGCGCAAGTTCGGCGCCCGGTTCGCGCCGCCAAAGCTGTTGCGGGAGATGGCGGCGCGGGGCGAGAGCTTTTACGGCGTGGCCGTTAGCAAGGCAGCGTAAGCATGTTCTTTTTTGAAAAAAAGAACCAAAAAACTTTTGTCAGTGCTGTCGCGGACTCAGCTGATAAAAGTTTTTTGCTTCTTTTTTTCAAAAAAGAAGGCCTTGCCTTATGCGTCTAACCTCCGAACACGAAGCCCTCCGCAAAACCGCGCTCCGATTCGTCCAATCCGAAATCAACCCCCACGTCGACGAATGGGAACGCGCGGAAATCTTCCCCGCGCACGACGTCTTCAAGAAGATGGGCGATCTCGGTCTGCTCGGCATCAATAAGCCCACCGAAGATGGCGGCCAGGGCCTGGATTATTCCTACGCCGCCGTGCTGAACGAGGCCACCGGCGCCATCAATTGCGGTGGCATCCCCATGGCGATCGGCGTGCAGACGGACATGGCGACGCCGGCACTCGCGCGCTTCGGATCGCCCGAACTGCGCCGCGACTACCTGCGCCCCGCCATCGCCGGGGATAGGGTGGCGTGCATCGGTGTCAGCGAGCCGGAAGCAGGATCGGACGTCGCCGCCATCCGCACGCGTGCCGTGCGGGATGGCGATGATTACGTGATCAACGGCTCCAAGATGTGGATCACCAACGGCACCCAGGCGGACTGGATGTGCATGCTCGCCAACACCGGCGACGGGCCGCCCCACGCCAACAAGTCGCTGATCGTGGTGCCTTTGATGGAAGACGGCCGCCGCGTGAAGGGCGTCAGCGTCGGGCGCAAGCTGCGCAAGATCGGCATGCATGCGTCAGACACGGCACTGTTGCACTTCGAGGATGTGCGTGTGCCGGCCCGCAACCTGATCGGCGAGGAAGGTCGCGGCTTCACCTATCAGATGATGCAGTTCCAGGAAGAACGCCTGTATGCGGCGCTCGGCTCGGTGGTATTCTGCGAACGTGCCATCGCGGACACCATAGCCTACACCCGCGAACGCCGCGCCTTCGGCCGCGCCATCCTGGACAATCAGAGCGTCTATTTCCGCCTCTGCGAACTCGCCACCGAAGCCGAGGCGCTGCGCGCGCTCACCTGGCACTCCATCGAATCCCACGTCAATGGCGAGGACTGCACGAAACTCGCCAGCATGGCCAAGCTGAAAGGCGGACGCCTGCAACGCGAAGTGGCCGATAGCTGCCTGCAATACTGGGGCGGCATGGGCTACATGGAAGACACGCCGATCGCCCGTCAGTTCCGGGATGGCCGGCTGGCCAGCATCGGCGGCGGGGCGGATGAGGTGATGCTGGGGATTATTGCCAAGCATCTGAAGATATTGCCAAGGAAGTAAGCAGTCCTTTTTTGAAAAAAAGGACCAAAAAACTTTTATCAATTAAGTCCGCG
>CAZZYR010000180.1:0-5467 GCA_964658235.1 uncultured Acetobacteraceae bacterium
GGACTCAATAGACAAAAGTTTTTTGCTTCTTTTTTTCAAAAAAGAAGGTCTTCCTTCCTTCGGAGCATCAACATGGTTTCCCAATTCCGCCCCGTGATCGTGATGATTGCGTTGTTCACTATCCTCACCGGCTTCGTCTTCCCCCTCGGCTTCGTCGGCCTCGGCCAGCTCGCCCTCCCCTTCCAGGCCGGCGGCAGCCTGATCGAGCGCAACGGCAAAGTCGTCGGCTCCGCGCTCATCGGCCAGAACTTCACCTCCGCAAAATACTTCCAGGGCCGTCCCTCCGCCCTGATGGGCACGGACCCGAAGGACTCCTCCAAGCAGGTCCCCACGCCCTATGACGCCAGCGAATCCGGCGCGTCGAACCTGTCCCCCACCGCCAAATCGTTGATCGACCGCGTCACCGCGGACGTCGCCAAGGCCGGCGCCAAGCCGGTCCCCGGTGACATGCTGACCACATCGGCCTCCGGCCTGGATCCGGACATCTCGCCGGAGACCGCCGCCCGCCAGGTCGCCCGCGTCGCCCAGGCCCGCGGCGTGCCGGAAGCCACCGTGCAAGCCGCCGTCGCCGCGCACACGGACGGCCCCGCCCTCGGCTTCATCGGCGCGCCCCACGTCAACGTCCTCGCCCTCAACCTCGCTTTGGACGACGCGCATAAATGAGCAACACTGGGGGCATGAACGCCCCCAAACGCCTCTACCTCCTGGCCGCCCTTGCGCTGCCCGCCCTCGCCCACGCGGAGGACGTGCGTGATTTCGCCCCCGATCGCCCCAGCCGGAGCGACTCCCCGTTTACCGTCCCCACCAATGACGTGCAGATCGAAAGTGACATCGCCAACTACACCCATCCTGGCGACATTCTGCAGACGCTCGATCCCCTCCTGAAATATGGCGTCGCCAACACGCTGGATCTGGAACTGCAAATCGGCGGCTTCATCAACCAGCGCATGGCCGGCGTGCACGCCAGCGGCTTCGGAGACGTCGTCGTCCGCGCCAAACTCAACCTGCTGGGTGACGATGGCGGGGACGTCACCATCGCCCTCATTCCCTATCTCAAAATTCCCACCGCCCGCGCTCCCATCGGCAACACGGTGGTCGAGGGCGGCCTGAACCTCCCCGTCCTCATCGCCCTGCCACTCGATTTCGGCCTCACCATCGAACCCGAAATCTCCGCGCTCAAAAACACCAATGACAGCGGCCACCAAATCAGCGCCACCGGCGTCATCAACCTCGGCCGCAAAATCGTCGGCAACCTTTCCGGTTTCGTCGAGCTCTACACGCAAACCTACGCGGACCATCAAGCCCCCGGCCCGCAAGTCACGTTCGACACCGGCCTATCCTACCTCGTCACCAAAACCCTCCAACTCGATCTCGGCACCGCCATCGGCCTCAATCACGCAAGCCCCAGCTTGAATGTTTATGTGGGCATCGCCGCAAGATTTTAGGCAAGCAGATTTCAACACGAAGACACGAAGAAAGGCGACAACACGAAGGGCACGAAGAAGCGAAGGACGAAATCATTCACTTCACTGCGTCATTGCAAAATGTGCAGGTCTGCGATCAAAAATTCTTCTTAATCTTTTTCTTCGTGCTCTTCGTGCCTTCTATCTTCTTCGTGCCTTCGTGGTGAATCTTACTTCCTTACTCAACCCGGCCTCACTCCCCAAACTCCCCCAGCAACCGCGCCCTGTCCCCATCCAACCGCGGCGCCGCGCTCCTTACCCCATCATCATTCGCCGCCAGCGGCCAAACCTTCACCGGATTGCCCACCATAAGCAGCCCCCCAGCCTCCACCACCATCCGCCGCGCCGCCACCTGCGGATGCGCCAACGCATCGGCCACCGTATTGATCGGCCCAGCCGGCACACCCGCCGCCTCCAGCACCGTCAGCCAATGCCCAGCCGGCTGCACACACAAAACTCCCTCGATCAGCCCAGCCAACTCCCCCGCCAACCCGCGCCGCGTCTCATTCGTCGCAAACCTCGGGTCGTCCGCCCATGCCGCATGCCCCAGCGCCGCGCATAGCTTGCGAAACAGCCCGTCATTGCCCGCCGCAATGATAATCGGCCTGTCCTGCGCCTGAAAAATCGCAAACGGCGTGATCGTCGCGTGCCGCCCGCCCATCGGCCCCGGCACATCCCCCGTTGCCAGATATCGCATCGCCGGGTTCTCCATCAGGGACAACTGGCAATCCAGCATGGACACATCCACCTTCGTCGCCTCCCCCGTCCGCTCCCGGTGATACAGCGCCGCCGCAATCCCCAGCGCCGTATAAATCCCCGCGCCCAGATCCCCGATCGAAACCCCAATTCGCGCCGGCGCCGCCCCCGGATGCCCCGTCACGCTCATGATCCCGCCCAATCCCTGAACGATCATGTCATACGCAGGCTTTTTCGCCTCCGGCCCGGTATGCCCAAAGCCGGACGCCGCCGCATAGATCAGTCGTGGATAGCGCGCATGCAACGCCTCCCACCCAAGCCCCAGTTTCTCCATCGTCCCCGGCCGGAAATTCTCCAGCACCACATCCGCCCGTGCCGCCAGCCGCTCGAAAATCGCCCTGTCACCGTCCTCCTTCAAATCCAGCGCAATCGACTCCTTCCCCCTGTTGATCGCCGCAAAATACAGGGACTCCCCATCCTTGAACGGCCCGTACGCCCGCGAATCATCCCCCTGCGGCGGCTCCACCTTGATGATCCGCGCACCCAACTCATGCAGCAGCAGCGTGCAATACGGCCCCGCCAAAATCCGCGACAAATCCAGGATCACCGCGCCCGATAACGGTCCCGCGAGCAGCCGCGGATTTACCTCTGGTTCTTCGGACATTCACATCTCCCGGGTTGGCAGCAACCGGCCAGCGGCCCATTTTCAAACCACACAACGCGTGGGATGGGCAGATGGCAACGGGCACACCGCAGCGCTCCTGGCTGGACCGGCTCTGGGCCGGCATCGCGGACCAGGGCCGCGCCCTCACCCGCACCACCACGGGGGATGTCTCCGGCGTCGCCCGCGCCCACGCTTTGGCCGCCGCCCTTCTCTCCGAACGCGGCGAAGCCTCCGGCGCCGCCCTTTCGCGCGAACTCACCCTGTGCCTCCGCGCCCTGCCCGCACCGGACCGCCTGGCCGTCCTGCGCGCCATCAGCGACGGCTTCGCGCCGGACCCAGCCACCGTGCGCGAAGCCGCGCAAACCTACCTTGCCAACCCAACGCCGGACGCCGCCGCCCGCCTCCACGCCGCGGCCGAGCCGCCGCGCCAGGAACTGCTGCGCCGGATGAACATGGCCCCCGGCGGCACCGCCATGCTGGTGGAGCTCCGCCACGAAATGCTGGCGCATCTGAAGGCGGACCCCACCCTGCGCCCGCTGGACCACGATCTGCTCCACCTTTTCTCCAGCTGGTTCAATCGCGGCTTCCTGGAGCTGCGCCGGATAGATTGGCAAACCCCTGCCGCCATCCTGGAAAAACTCATCACCTACGAAGCCGTCCACGCAATTGACGGCTGGCCGGACCTGCGCCGCCGCCTCCTGCCGGACCGCCGCTGCTTCGCCTTCTTCCATCAGGCCCTGAAGGACGAACCGCTGATCTTCGTCGAAGTGGCCCTTACCGCCGGCCTCGCGGATGCCGTCCAGCCCCTCCTCGCCCGCCCGGAAAACGAGGCCGCCTGCGCCGGCAATGACGCGGACACCGCCATCTTCTATTCGATCTCCAACTGCCAGGAAGGCCTGCGCGGCGTCAGCTTCGGCAATTTCCTCATCAAGCAGGTGGTGGAGGAGCTGAAGGCCGAACTCCCCCGCCTCAAGCAGTTCGCCACCCTCTCGCCCGTCCCCGGCTTCGCCGCCTGGCTCCATGCGCAAATCCAGGCCGGCACCGCCCCTTTTACCCCCGAAGAGCTCGATCTCACCGAAGCCACCCGGGGCGACTGGTGGGAGGACGCCGCCCGCGCCACCCAGCTCCGCCCCCCCCTTCTGCGCGCCGCGGCCCTCTACCTCACGCGGGATGCCGCCGCCGGCGCCAAGATCGATCCCGTCGCCCGCTTCCATCTGGGCAACGGCGCCCGCCTGGAACGCATCAACTGGCTCGGCAACACGTCCCCACGCGGCATGCGCGAGTCCTTCGGCATCATGGTCAATTACCTCTATGACCCCGGCAGCATCGAGGCCAACCACGAGGCCTTCGTCAACACCGGCCACGTCGCCCGCTCAGCTGGCGTGGATGCCCTTGCCACGTCCCGCCGTGCCAAGCAGGCTGCCCCCAAAGCCGCCTGACCCAACAGCGCGGCGCCAGGGAGAAACACCATGCACGGCATGTCCGGCGGCCGCACCCGGCTCTCGATGCAACAGATCACCGGCTTCTGGGCCGCCTGGGCCGGCTGGATGCTGGATGGCATGGACAGTTTTATTTACGCCCTGGTCCTGGCCCCCGCCATGCGGGAGCTGCTGCCCAAATCAGGCTTCGCCGCGGGCCCCAAGGATGTCGCCTTCGCCGGCTCCCTCCTGTTCGGCCTCTTCCTCGTCGGCTGGGGCCTGTCCTTCATCTGGGGCCCCATCGCGGACCGCTTCGGCCGCACCCGCACACTCGCCGGCACCGTGCTGATCTACTCCATCTTCACCGGCGCCGCGGCCCTCGCGGACAATGTTTATGAACTCGGCCTGTTCCGCTTTCTCGCCGGCATCGGCATCGGCGGCGAATGGGCCATGGCCGGCACCTACGTGGCCGAAGCCTGGCCGGAGGACCGCCGACGCCAGGGCGCCGGATACCTCCAAACCGGCTATTACGCCGGCTTCTTCGTCGCCGCCGTGCTCAACGCCACCATCGGCGCCACCTATGGCTGGCGCGCCATGTTCCTGTGCGGCCTGTTCCCGGTCGTCGTCAGCATCGTCACCCTCCTCCGCGTCAAAGAACCCGCCCGCTGGGAAGCCGCCCACGGCACCGCGCCCACCCGCTCCCCCCTGCGCCTGATCCTCTCCGCCCCGCTGCTCCGCCGCACCGCCGTCAACACCACGCTCGTCGCCGTCGCCATCATCGGCCTCTGGGCCGGCGCCGTCTACGAACCCACCGCAGTGATTAAACTCGCCACCGCCGCCGGCCAGAAACTGCCCGATGCCGTCCGCACCGCGTCTTACGCCACCGGCCTGCTCTCCATCGGCACCATCTTCGGCTGCCTCATCCTGCCCACCATCGCGGACCGCATCGGGCGCCGCTGGACCATGGCCGTCTATTTCACCGGCATGGCCATCACCATCGCGCTGTCCTTCGGCTGGGCCTTCTATCTCCCTCCCGCCACCGCCCTGCCCGCCTTCCTCACCGTGCTCTTTTTCCTCGGCGTCTTCGGCGGCAATTTCGCCCTCTTCAGCCTCTGGCTCCCCGAACAATACGCAACCCAGGTCCGCGCCACCGCCTTCGCCTTCTGCACCTCCATCGGCCGCTTCGTCGGCGCCGGCGTCAACTTCGCCCTCGCCGCGGGTGTGGC
>CAZZYR010000181.1:0-5461 GCA_964658235.1 uncultured Acetobacteraceae bacterium
CTTTTTTTTCAAAAAAAGAAGGCCTTCCTTTCTTCGGAGGAAACACAATGAAAATCACCCAAGGCCAATTCTCGTTCCTGCCTGACCTGACAGAGAGCGAAATCAAGCTGCAGATCGAATACGGCCTGAACAACGGCTGGGCCATCGCCATCGAATACACGGACGATCCGCACCCGCGGAACTGCTACTGGTCCATGTGGGGCAATCCCATGTTCGACCTGCGCGATCCCGCCGGCGTGATGATGGAGCTGGACGCCTGCCGCAAGGAGCATCCCGGCAAATACATCAAGATCCTCGCCTTCGATAACAAAAAGGGCTGGGAGAGCGTGCGCATGAGCTACATCGTGCAGCGCCCGGAGTACGAGCCCGGCTTCGAGCTGATCCGGCAGGAGACCGAGGGCCGGCAGATCCGCTACACGCTGCGCAGCCACTCCATGGCGGCGATGCCCGTCCGCGAACCGGCGCTCTGACCGTGACGGCCGGTCCCTTGCCGGCGCTGCGCATAGCCCCCTCCATCCTTTCGGCCGATTTCGCCCGGCTGGGGGAGGAGGTGGAGCGTGTCATCGCCTCAGGCGCGGACGTCATCCATGTCGATGTGATGGACATGCATTACGTGCCGAACCTGACCTTCGGCCCGCTGGTGGTGCGCGCCATCCGCGGCCGCTGCGGCGTGCCGATAGACGTGCATCTGATGGTCAAGCCGGTGGACGCGCTGATCGGCCTGTTCGCCGATGCGGGCGCGGACATCATTTCCTTCCATCCTGAAGCCAGCGAGCATGTTGACCGTTCGCTCACGTTGATCCGGGAGCGCGGCTGCCGTGCCGGCCTGGTGCTGAATCCGGCCACACCGCTCGCGGTGCTGGACCACGTGATGGACAGGCTGGACTTGATCCTGTTGATGTCCGTCAATCCGGGCTTTGGCGGCCAGGCCTTCATTCCGGAGACGCTGCGCAAGGCGCGCGCGGTTCGCACGCGGATCGATGCCCACGTGGCCGCTGGCGGCAACCCGGTCTGGCTGGAGATCGATGGTGGCGTGAAGGTCGATAATATTCGTGAGGTGGCCGAAGCGGGTGTTGACACCTTCGTGGCAGGGTCGGCTATTTTCGGTTCGCCCGACGCGGACGGCTATTATCGGACCGTGGTTGGTGCCCTGAGGCGGGAACTGGACGCGGTCCCCGCACAACAGAGAGCAGCATGAGTGAAATTATAGAACAGGCATCCACTGTCGATCTGGAAGGCTTTTACCAGCGCAGCAATATTGGTGATGTGATCGAGGCGCTGGATCGTGATCTCATTGGCCTGGTGCCGGTGAAGACCCGCATCCGTGAAGTCGCGGCGCTGCTTCTTGTGGAGTCTGCCCGGCGCAGCATGGGGCTGCAGGCCGAGCCGCCATCGTTACATATGTGCTTCACCGGCAACCCCGGCACCGGCAAGACCACCGTGGCGCAGCGCATGGCGGAAATCCTCAACCGCCTCGGCTACATCCGCCGCAACCACGTCATCACCGTCTCGCGTGACGATCTGGTGGGCCAGTATATCGGCCACACCGCGCCGAAGACGAAGGAGGTGCTGAAGAAAGCGATGGGCGGTGTACTGTTCATCGATGAGGCATACTACCTCTACCGTCCGGAGAACGAGCGCGATTACGGCCAGGAAGCCATTGAAATCCTGTTGCAGACCATGGAGGACCGGCGCGACGACCTGGTGGTGATCCTGGCCGGCTACAAGGACCGCATGGACATCTTCTTCCGCAGCAATCCCGGCATGGCTTCGCGCATCGCGCACCATATCGACTTCCCGGATTACTCGGAGGACGAACTCCTCGCCATCGCCCACATCATGCTGGCCCAGATGCATTATCTGCTGGCCGACGACGCGCAGGAGGTGCTGCGGGCCTATATCGAGCGCCGGATGAAGCAGCCCCGCTTCTCCAACGCCCGGTCCATCCGCAACGCGCTGGACCGCACGCGCCTGCGCCAGGCGAACCGGCTGTTCGAGGGACGGGCTCAGGCCATTGACCGTCTTGCGTTGCAGACGATTACGGGTGCGGATATCAGAGCCAGCAGGGTTTTCGCCGAGCCGACCTGACCGGCCCCTCTTCATGAGAAAAAAAGCCGGCGATACAAGAACGCGTTCAAGGGAACACCATGCCGTATCGCCGGACCACCTTCAGCAAGTTTGTCATCGAGGACCTGCGGCGTGGCGGCGGGAACGATCCTGAACTCGCCGCCCTCCTCAACGATCTTCAACGCGCCGGTAAACTGATCGGCGCGTCCGTGGGGCGCGGCGCGTTGGACAGTGCGGGCGCCACTGTCACCACGACCTTGCAGCTGCCCGGCGAACCGCCGAAGAAGCTCGCCGCGGTGGCGAATGAGATCATGCTGAGCGCCTGCGAATGGGGCGGCCAGCTGTGTGGCATGCTGTCATCCGCCCTGACGGAGCCGCACGCGATCCCGAAGGAATATCCGCGCGGGCGCTACATGCTTCTGTTCACCCCGCTGGATGGCGCCGCGAACCTGGACGTCGATCTGACCGTCGGCACCATCTTTTCCGTGCTGCGCGCGCCGGACGGGGTGGACAACCCGACGAAGGAGGACTTCCTGCAGCCCGGCCGCAAACAGGTCGCCGCCGGCTATGCGCTATTCGGCCCTGTGGCGATGATGGTGATCACGCTCGGCGCCGGCGTGCACGGCTTTACGCTGGACCGCGATGCCGGCGCCTACACGCTCACCCATCCGAACATGCGCGTCCCGGCCAGCGGCTGCGAACTTGCCATCGATGCCGCGGTGGAACCGCATTGGGAAACCCCGATCCGGCGCTTCGTGCAGGAATACACGCAGATCCCGGACACCACGGGCCAGATCTGCACGATCCGCTGGATCGACAGCCTGGTGGCCGAGGTCCATCGCATCCTGCTCCGCGGCGGCGTGTTCCTGCACCCCAGGGACACGCGGGATACCAGCAAGCTCGGCCACGTCCATCTGCTGGCGGAGGCCAATCCCATCGCCATGATCATCGAACAGGCGGGCGGTGCGGCCAGCACGGGCCGCGTTGCCGTCCTGGATGTTCAGCCGGACCACATCCATCAGCACGTGCCCCTGATCCTGGGCACCAGCCGCGATGTCGAACGGCTGCAGGGCTACCACCAGGCCTATGACCGCGGTGAATCGATGTCTTTCCAGGCGCCGCTGTTCAAGCAGCGCAGCATTTTCCGGACGGCCTGAACATGTCAGTCAAGCATCCCATCGTTGCCATCACGGGTTCCTCCGGCGCGGGCACCACCACGGTCATGTGGACCTTCCAGCAGATCTTCCGGCGCGAGGGCGTGACACCCGCCATCGTCGAAGGCGACGCCTTCCATCGTTTCGACCGCAAGGAGATGCGCGAGCGGATGGCCGAAGAGACCAAGGCCGGCAACCACCACTTTTCCCATTTCGGCCCGGACAGCAACCTGTTCGAAGAGCTGGAGTCGCTGTTCCGCGACTACGGCAAGAAAGGCGTGGGCCGCACCCGCAAGTATCTGCACGATCATGAGGAAGCCGCACCCTACAAGCAGGAGCCCGGGACGTTCACCCCCTGGGAGGATTTGGGCGTCGGCACGGACCTGCTGTTCTACGAAGGCCTGCATGGCGGCGTGAAGACGGACAAGGTGAACATCGCCGGCGAGGTGGATCTGCTGATCGGCGTGGCGCCCACGGTCAACCTGGAATGGATCCAGAAGCTGCATCGCGACAAGCGCGCGCGCGGCCACAGCCACGAGGCCGTGGTGGACACCATCCTGCGCCGCATGCCGGATTACGTGAACTATATCTGCCCACAGTTTTCAGAGACCCACGTGAACTTCCAGCGCGTGCCAACCGTGGACACGTCCAACCCGTTCACCGCGCGCGACATCCCGAACGCGGACGAAAGCATGCTGGTGATCCGCTTCCGCGACCCGAAAGGGATCGACTTTCCCTATCTGCTCTCCATGCTGAAGGACGGCTTCATGTCACGCGCGAACACGATCGTTTGCCCGGGGGGCAAGATGACCTTGGCAATGCAGTTGATCTTCACGCCGATGATCTGGCAGATCATGGATCGGAAAAAGCGAGCGTTTTAAGGCCTTCTTTTTTGAAAAAAAGAAGCAAAAAACTTTTATCCATTAGGTCCGCGACAGCACTGACAAAAGTTTTTTGGTTCTTTTTTCAAAAAAGAACTTCTTTCTTCCTCTGGAGGTTTCCCATGGCCCTCGTCTCAATGCGCCAACTCCTGGACCACGCTGCCGAGCACAGCTACGGCATCCCCGCGTTCAATGTGAACGACATGGAGCAGATCCAGGCCATCATGCAGGCCGCGGACGCGGTCAACTCCCCCGTCATCCTCCAGGGCTCCGCCGGCGCCCGCAAATACGCCGGCGAGGCCTTCCTGCGCCACCTGGTCCAGGCCGCGGTGGAAACCTGGCCGCACATCCCCATCGCCATGCACCAGGACCACGGCGCCAGTGCCGCCGTCTGCCTGCGCGCCATACGCAGCGGGTTCACCAGCGTCATGATGGACGGCTCGCTGGAGGAGGACATGAAAACCCCTGCCAGCTACGAGTATAATTGCGACGTCACCAAATACGTGGTGGACCTGGCGCATGACGTGGGCGTCACCGTGGAGGGCGAACTCGGCTGTCTCGGCTCACTTGAAAGCGGCGAAGCCGGCGAGGAGGACGGCTCCGGCGCCGAAGGCAAACTGACGCACGACCAGATGCTGACGGACCCTGACCAGGCGGCGGATTTCGTCGAGCGCACCGGCGTGGACGCGCTGGCCATCGCCATCGGCACCAGCCACGGCGCCTACAAGTTCAGCCGCAAGCCCACAGGCGACATCCTCGCCATCGACCGCATCAAGCAGATCCACGCGAAGATCCCGAACACGCATCTGGTGATGCACGGATCTTCCAGCGTGCCGCAGGAATGGCTTCAGATCATTCGCGAATATGGCGGCCAACTGAAGGAGACCTACGGCGTGCCCGTGGAGGAGATCCAGGAAGGGATCAAGCACGGCGTGCGCAAGGTCAACATCGATACGGACATCCGCCTGTCCATGACGGGCGCCATGCGCCGCCTGATGGGCCAGAAACCGGAGGAGTTCGATCCCCGCAAGTTCCTCGCGGCCGCCATCGTCGCCGCGCGCGACCTGTGCCAGGCGCGGTTCGAATCCTTCGGCTGCGCCGGCCACGCGGACAAGATCAAGCCGGTGCCGCTGGAAGCCATGGCGGCGCGCTACAACAAGCCCACGCGCAAGGCCGCCTGAGGCGTGCGCACACTTGTCTTCGACCTGGACGGCACGCTGACCGATTCGGTGCCGGACATCGCCGCCGCGGTCAATCGGATGCTCGCCAAACGCGGCCTCGGGCCGCTCTCCGATCCGGCGGTGGCGGCCATGGTGGGGGACGGCCTGCAGCCCCTGGTGGACCGCGCCTTCGCCGCCA
>CAZZYR010000182.1:0-3272 GCA_964658235.1 uncultured Acetobacteraceae bacterium
GCGTGGTGGCCGCGGCGATGATCCGGGTTTCCCGCTCCTGTTCCTGCTGCGTGGGGCGGTGGCGCGCGCCCGGCATGTCTTCTGCGGTGGCGCGGAGGAGGCGGATGGGGATGCGCATGGGCAGACTATAGGAATGTGTGCCCCATCTAGGCAAGCTTTCTTTTCGAATGCGTTCCCTCAGTAACTGAAGCCGTCATAGCCGTAGCCGGGCGTGGCGTAGGGGACGCTGAAATAGGCGTCCGGGTAATCGAAGCTGTGGGGATTGGCGGGCCGGAAGTCCTCCGGCTGGGGCTGCGCCTGGCGATAGGAGTCCATCTGCCGCATGCGGCCATGGGCGACCATGCAACGGTAATGGGCCATGTCGTAACGCTGCGCGGCCTGGGGCCCGGTGGCGTTGCGGATGGCGGAGGTGGCTGCCTGGCGGCAGGTGTTTTCATCCTCGGCGAAGGAGGTGAAGGGGCTGGCCGCGGCGTGATGAAGGCTAAAGGCGGCAACAGCGGCGGCGAGCGCGATGGTGGCGGGGAACTTGTGCATGGGTGCCGAACGTTTGAAGCGGTGCTGGGCTGCATGTGCTCCGTGATCCAGGGACGTTTCTGGCCGAAAATTTCTTGGCGCGGTCTTTCCAAACGGCGCCGGCCTTCCGGCCCGCCACGTGCATGCTACAGCGTCACCCGCGTCAGGGAAGCCGATCACCATGGACCACGCAGAGCCGAACGCAACGCCGGACCCCGTAGAGCGCGAAACGCTTCAGGCGCAGGCAGTGATGCGGGAGACCACCTTCCATGTGCGGGACGTGTGCCTGGTGATCCTGACAATGCTGGGCGTGCTCTACACGCTGTATTTCGCCGCGGACATCATCCTGCCCTTTGTGCTGGCGCTGGTGCTGTCCCTCCTGCTGAGTCCCGCCGCGCGCTTTTTGTGCAACCGCTTGCGCCTGCCGCGCATGCTCGCGGCGTTGTTGCTGATTGGCGTTTTGTTCTCCGCAATCGGCGGCATCGGCTATGCCGTCTCCGTCCCCGCCCGCGGCTGGATCGCCAAGGCGCCGCAAAGCCTGCCGGTACTTCAGAAGAAACTCGTCTTCCTGCGTCGCCCGATAGACATGTTCGAAGGTGGCATGCAGCAGATGCAGAAGCTGATGCAGCAAACCAACCGCTCCGGCGGCGACGAGGCCGAGCAGCCGCCCAGCCGGCCCACGCCCTCGGCCGCGTCGGCCGCGCAGCCATCCGGCAATCCGGGTGCAGCCGTCGGTCTCAGCCTGCTGGCCGGAACGCGCAGCTTCCTGGGCAAGGCCCTGACGCTGCTGATCGTCCTGTTCTTCCTGCTCGCGGACGGCGACCAGTTGCTGCGCCGGTTCGTGGAGATTCTGCCGGGTCTTTCGGAGAAGAAGCGCGCCGTCTCCATCGCCACGGAGGTGGAGCGCAACATCTCCGGCTACCTGGCCACCATCTCCCTGATGAACCTTGGCGTGGGCGTGCTGAACGGATTGTCGATCTGGGCTTTCGGCCTGCCGGACCCATTATTGTGGGGCACAGTGGCTTTCCTGCTGAACTACATTCCCATTCTCGGCGCGCTCACCGGCATGGTCATCTTCTTCTTCGTGGGGCTGTTCACCTTCTCCAGCGTGCTGTGGGCGCTGGCGCCAGCTGGCGTCTATCTGCTGATCCATATCCTGGAGGGCGAAACCGTCACGCCCATGCTGCTGGCGCGCCGCTTCACGCTGAATCCGCTGCTGGTGATTGTCGCGCTGATGTTCTGGGATTGGCTTTGGGGCGTCTCCGGCGCGCTGCTGGCGGTTCCGCTGCTGGCTGTCTTCAAGATCCTCTGTGACAACATCGACGGCCTGACGCCCCTCGGCCACCTGCTCGGGGCAGAGCCCACCAGGAGGAAGCAAGCCTGACGCCGGCGCCCACCTTGCACGCCAGCGCGGCCGCACTGCGGAGCCAGGGCGTCCTGCTCGTTGGGCCGCCAGGGTCCGGCAAGTCGGACCTGCTGCTGCGCCTGATCGATCGCGGCTTCATCTTGGTGGCGGACGACAGGGTTGAGATGGACGGCCTGGATGCCTCCGCGCCCTCCCACCTGGCCGGGTGCCTGGAAATCCGTGGCCTGGGGATCGCGCGCCTGCCGTTCCTGGACCGCGCCACGCTGGCGCTTGTTGTGAAACTGGAACGGCCCGAACGCATGCCGATGCCGGCGCGTTACGAAGTCCTTGACCTTCCCATGATTTCAGTGGACCCGTTCGCCCCATCCGCCGCCATCCTGGTGGAAATGGCACTGAACCATGTGCAAGGCGGCAGTCTTTTCGTCACGGGAGCCTTCGGTGAGCACGCCGGCGCAGCAGGATAGTATCGTGGCGGAACCGGGCTCCGCGCACACTGCCGCCACACCCCCCCGCCGCGTGGTGCTGGTCACCGGCCTGTCCGGCGCCGGCAAGGCGTCCACCCTGCGCGTGCTGGAGGATCTGGGCTACGAGGCCGTGGACAATCCGCCGCTGCCCCTGATGGAGGAGATGGTGGTGCGCGGTGAGCGCCCTGCCGCCATTTGCGTGGACACGCGCAGCCGGGGCTTCAACGCGGACGCGATTCTGAGCACCTTGGCCCGCTTGCGACGCAATCCAGGTTTGCGCGTGGAGCTTGTCTATATCTTCGCCGATGAGACCGCCCTGCTATCCCGCTTCACCGAGACGCGGCGCCGGCACCCTTTGGCCCCCACAAGCCGGGTGGCGGACGGGGTGGCCGCTGAAATCGGGATGACGGCGGGGCTGCGGGAGGCGGCCGACCTGGTTCTGGACACCACGGACCTGCGGTTGCCAATGCTGCGGCGCATTATAGAGCAAAGGTTTAGCGGCTCTGCCCCGGAGTCGGCGGGCATGACGGTGTCGCTGATGTCGTTTGCCTACCCTGCCGGCCTTCCGCGGGAAGCAGAGCTGGTCTTCGATGCACGCTTCCTGCGGAACCCGCATTACGACCCCATCTTGCGGGATCGGACAGGGCTCGATCCGGCGGTCGCCGCATATGTGGAGGCGGACCCGGACTTCGCGGGATTCATGGACAAAGTGACAGATTTGCTCACCCTGCTCTTGCCGCGCTTCATACAGGAGGGCAAGAAATACGTGAGCGTGGCAATCGGCTGCACAGGGGGACAGCACCGTTCGGTCCATAGCGTTGAACTTCTGGCGAAGCGGCTGCGCTCCCTCAAGCTGGCGGAAGCGGGGCTGTCTGAAGCGGAGCTATCTAAGGACGCGGGTCCTGAAGGCCCGTGGCGCGTTGTGGTGA
>CAZZYR010000182.1:3282-5448 GCA_964658235.1 uncultured Acetobacteraceae bacterium
TGACGCATCGGGAATTGCAGGTGAACGGCCAGCCTGGCCGCGCGGCGCGCGTCCTGGCGGCAATGGTTGAACAGCCCGGAACGCTGTCCGGGCAGACAGTTATCCAGGCGCAGGAGGCCTGAAAGACATCCCATGATCGGATTGATCCTGGTTACCCACGGCCGTCTGGCCGAGGAAATGCGTGCCGCTATGGAACACGTCGTCGGCCCGCAACGGCGCGTCGCCACCGTGTGCATCGGCGTTGACGATGACGTGGAGCAACGCCGTCTGGACATCCAGAACAGCATTGCGGACGTGGATGCCGGGGACGGGGTGATCCTGTTGACGGACATGTTCGGCGGCACGCCAAGCAACCTGGCCATCAGCATGATGGAACGCGGCGGCGTGGAGGTGATCTCCGGCATGAACCTGCCCATGCTGGTCAAGCTGTCCAAGGTCCGGTCCCGTCAGACGCTGGCCGAATGCACCGCCATCGCGGAGATGGCCGGCCGCAAATACATCGCCGCCGCCAGCCACGTGATGGAAACCTGCAAGACGCCGAATTTCTGCAAGTCCCTGGATCCCCGCCAGCCCAACGGCGTGGAACACGCGGCGCGGCCACCGGAGCGCGTGCTGCTGTGCGCCTTGCCGGCCAAGGCACACTCCTGACCCACGCAGGCGCCCGCCGCCGCGCCGGGGACCGGCCGGTGTGAGCCAGGCCGGCGGCAACCAGCCCGCGGGCGAGGCGGAAGTGTCCCGCGTTGTGGAGATCGTCAACCGGCGCGGCCTGCATGCCCGCGCGGCCGCCAAGATGGTCAACACGGCAGAGCAGTTTTCCGCCAATGTGGATGTGTTGCGGGATGGTCAGGTGGTCTCCTCGCGGTCCATCATGGGGCTGATGATGCTGGGGGCCGGCATGGGCAGCACGATAGAATTGCGCGCCACGGGATTTGACGCGCATGAGGCGCTGGACGCCATCGCGGGCCTCATCGAGGCCGGCTTCCATGAGCAGGACTGAGCCAGGGAAACACGATTCGGGCCGGTCAGGCCCGGCTAAATCTCGCAAGGCCGCGGCAGCGGCGGGCGAGCAGATCCTGGCGGGCATTGCCGTCAGCCCCGGCATCGCGATCGGCCCGGTCTATGCGGCCAGCGAGCCGAAACTGGACATCCACCGCGGCCGGATACGGGCGGCGGAGGTGGAGCGTGAGCATGGCCGCCTGGACGTGGCGGTGCAGAAATCCCGCCGGCAGCTCAGCAAGCTGCGCGCCCGCCTGACCGTGCTGCCGGAGGATAGCCAGCACGAGATTGCCCCGCTGATCGATGCCTATCTGCAGATGCTGGGGCCGTCCCGGCTGCTGCGCCATGCCCGTGCGCGCATCGTGGACGGCCTGGTGACGGCGGAGACCGCCGTGCTGGACGAGATCGAGGCGCTGGCCGAGGCCATGCTGGCGGTGCCGGCGGAAGCCACCGACAGGCGGGACGAGGCGGAGGCGCGCCAGCGCCGGGCGGACGAGATACGCGAGACAGGGCGGCGCCTGCTGCGCAACCTGTCGGACGCTGCTTTCCGCAGCTTCGCCGCCGTGCCAGCCGGCGCCATCCTGGTGGCAGAGACGCTGCGCCCGGCGGACGCGGCCCTGATCGATCCCACCCGCATCGCCGGCCTGGCGACAGAGGAGGGCGGGGCGGACGGGCACACCGCCATCATGCTGCGCGCGCTGGGGGTGCCCGCGGTGCTGGGCGCGCAAGGGCTGCTGGCGGCGGCGCGGAGCGGCACCATGGCCGTGCTGGACGGCGCCGCCGGCCGCGTGGTGCTGAACCCCACCGACGAGATGCTGGATCAGGCCAAGCAGGACGTGACCGCCTATGCGCGTGAACGCCAGCGCCTGGCGCGCTTCCGGCGGCTGAAATCCGAGACGACAGACCATGAGCGGGTGGAGCTGCAGGCCAATCTGGAGCTGCTGGCGGAACTGCCGCTGGTGGCCGGCGCGGGCGCCACCGGGATCGGGCTGTTCCGGACGGAATTCCTGTTCATGAACCGGGAAACCCTGCCGGACGAGGCGGACCAGACGGCGACCTACCGCACCGTGGTGGAGGCGATGGACGGCGACGGCGTGACCATCCGCGTGCTGGACTGGGGCGGCGAAAAGGATATCGACGCGCTGGTGGCGCGCGGCCTGGTGCCGGACA
>CAZZYR010000183.1:0-5435 GCA_964658235.1 uncultured Acetobacteraceae bacterium
TGCCAGCCTGGAGTCGTTCTCTCAACTCGTGGCTGGCCAGCGTGCTTTATCGTCAGACCGGTCGGCAGCCAGGCGCATTCCGCTGATCGGCATGGCCCAGGCCGGCGGCAACGGATTTTTTGATGATGGCGGCTACCCCGCTGGCGGCGGCTGGGATGAGGTCAGCATCCCGGAGGTGGGTGACCCGCACGCCTACGCATTGGAGATTTCAGGCGAGTCCATGGAACCGGTGTTCCGCGACGGGGACATGGTGGTGGTGTCCCCCTCCGCGCCGATACGCCGGGGGGACCGCGTGGTTGTCCGCACGGCGCGCGGAGAAGCGATGGCCAAACAGCTCGTCCGCCAATCAGCGCGCCGGATTGAGCTTCGCAGTTTCAACCCGGAACATCCCGACTACGTCTTCGATCTGAAGGACGTTGCCTGGATGCACCGGATCATCTGGGCCAGTCAGTAGGCCGCATGCGAGTCCGGCGGCGGACGGAGAATTTGCTTCAGGAGCACCCATACCTCCGCGCCGACATAAACCAGGAAGCACAGCAGATCGGCGGCAAACAGCACGAATTCAGTGAAGTGGATCGCCTGGATGATCAGCGGCGACATGCCGCTGCGCTCCAGCAGACGCGTATAGATGTTGAGCAGCGCGGCGGCGCCCGCAATCAGCGCGAACAGCCCCACGGCAGCCACAACGTGCCAAGCAAACCCGAACACCAGCCGAAGATTATGCAATCGCAGCCGGTCCTAAGCCGGCTCGGCTGAGCCGAATGCACCTATCCTGACATCTTTTGCCTCCCGCCCGAACAGCATCAGCAACATGATCAGGATTGCGGCCGTTGCCGCCACGCCGGCCAGCGGCCAGCGGTAATCATGCCCCAGCGCATCCGCGATGCCGCTTTGCATCGGTGCGTTCAGCGCGGCAAGGAAGTTGCCAAGCTGATAGACCAGGCCGGGGAATGTGCCGCGTATAGCGGACGGCGACAGTTCGTTGAGATGGACGGGGATCACGCCCCAGGCGCCTTGCACGCAAACTTGCATGAAGAAGGCACCCACCGCGATCAGCACGGGCGTTGATGAGAATGCCCATAAGGGCAGCATGGGCAACGATAGCCCCGCGGCAAGTGCAATCGCCCGCCTGCGGCCAATGCGCTGGGACAACGTGCCGAAACCGATACCCCCGACCATCGCGCCTATATTGTAGATCACGACGATGGTCGTCAGGTGTGGCCCCACGATGTGATGCTGCGACTGGAGATACCGTGGATAAAGGTCTTGCGTGCCGTGGCTGAAGAAGTTGAAGCACGCCATCAGACCCGCCGCATAAATCGTCAGCTTCAGATGTCTGGCGACAACACTTGTCAGCGCCTCGCGCGGGGCGCTCTGCACACGCTCGGACCAATCCGGGCTCTCCGGAACGTTTTGCCGGATATAGAGCACGAGCAACGCCGGAATGGCTCCGGCCATGAACATGCCCCGCCAGTGCAGCCAGGGATACGCAAGATAGAGGACGGACGCCAGCAGGTAGCCGCTCGGGTAGCCCGCCTGAAGCAAACCGCTGACCGGCCCGCGCCAGGATGACGGGATGCTTTCCATCGTCAGGGAGGCGCCCACCCCCCACTCGCCGCCCATGGCCAGGCCGAACAAGGCCCGCACAATGAAAAAGACCGTGGCATTGGGCGCGAGCCCCGTGCAGAAGCCGAGCAGGGAAAAACCGAGAATGCTCGCCATCAACGCTGGCCGCCGGCCATATCGGTCAGCCAACCGCCCGAACAAATAGGCGCCGAGCGCTCGTGTGGCCAAGGTCAGCGTCACAGCATAGGTGATCGCGGTGACACCGATGCCGAACTCCTTCGCCACGTCACCGAAGACGAAGACCATGATGAAGAAGTCGAACGCATCGAGCGTCCAGCCCAGGTAGCATGCCGCCACCACGTGCCGATGCTTCTGAAATGTGCCTTCCATGACGCCACCCCACCATTTTGGGATAACGTCACGCGCTGCGGCGCGCCCGTCAACCGCTCACAGGCCGGCCGCGTGAAGCCGCCGGCCTGTGAGTTTGAGATCATCCAGCAGCTGGAAGCGGCTCGCTGCCACGGCGGCGTGGATTATCTGTACTGACAAGGCGAAGTTGAGCCAGGTGACCGCAGCGCAACTACCTTCGCGGCGTAACGCGGCAAGAGCGTTCCGGCCAGGGCCTAGGAGGCAACGCCTGCGGAAGCCTCGAAGGCAACCAGAGCGGCGATCGCCGCATCCGCAGCGGCACGGTCACCCGTACTCGAGGAACTCTCCCACGCGGTGATCGCTGCTTGGGCCACCTGCAGGAGACGTGTCATGGTTGCCACCGTCTGTGGATTTGCCGTCGGCCGCGCCGCATAGGCACTCTCCAATGCGGCCGCCACCTCCAAGCCAGCTGACAGATCAGCAGACATCTGCGGTTTGCCAACCGCGCAGCCGGCGGCCGCCAGGACGAGCAGAAGCGAAACCGCCCGCACGAATTTGCAATGACAGGTCATCTATTTCGTCTCCTTTGTAGCAGTGAGGTCAGTCACAAATTCGCCCACAAGCGCCTTGGCACGCGGGCCCGCGGACGAATCGTCCGGCAGGATGATCGAGGCCACCGCACCAGCCAGGAGCGGCGCCGCCTGTATCCAGCTCAATTGTTTCAGAACCAGTCCACTGATCGTTGCGACCAGCGCGGACATGCCGGCAACCGTCGTCGGCTGCCGCGCCCATGCGCGCAGATTGTCCATCCTTATCCTCCCGTGTGGTGAAATGTGCGGGCCGGCTGCCGGCAGGCCGGCAGCGACGCTGCCGTGGCCGGCGCGGGTTTACGGCGCCGGGAACATCGACGGCTTAAGCAAACCTGCGGCTACCGCGGCCTGGTGCAACGCGGCGGATGGATGAACACCGTCTGCACTCGCGGCCCCCAAATCCACGCGCCACTTGCCAGACCCACCCTGGTCCGCAAAGACGCTGTCGTCGTCGATCACGCCGGTGCATCCCAAACTGGCTGCCTGCTGTCTCAGATAGGCATTGTAGGATTTGCGGAACGTCTCAGCCGTTGACGCTCCAGCGGAACCAGACCCGAAACCCAACCTCGTTGCAGCGGGTATCGCCGCAGCCACCGGAACCGAAATGGTCAACGTTGTGCCGTTGATCGCTGTGATTGCTGTGCCTGCCGCGATGCCTTGCCCCGAAACCGCTTGTCCTACGGCGAGGTTGACGACGCTGGCCATGGTGATTGCCGAGTTGCCTGCCGGTGTGGCGGTGCCGGCAGTATTGGCAACGGCCACAGTCCAGCTCTGATTCGACAACGTCGCCCACCCATCATTGCTTTGCGTGGACGGCGGAATAGTGAAGCACCACACACGCTTTCCAGCGTTGCCGTAACGCGCCGTAATCTGCGTTACACTGGCCTCCAATTGAACGTCCGTCTCCTGGAATGACAGGATGTCATTGCGGCCATCCTCTAAAAGGACGTCCGTGACGCCCGAGTCGACGGAGAGGGCATATTGTCCGTCGCCGTGTGCAGCCACGGAGAACGCCGTAGTAGAACCGCGAGCTGCCGTGATGAACCCGATATTGTTTCCAAGGCTCCGCTGGATGTAACCCTGGAAACCGAGTGTGTCTGCGGTATCGCCCGTCCCTGCGGCGATGCTGTCGCCTAGGATCAGAATCGACCCCATCGCGCTCTGCCCCGGAGACACCGTCACAAGCCCAAGCAATGCGACAGGGCACCAATATCCTCCCCCGGTATTGGACAGCACTGTGGGAATCATAGTCTGATCGGATCCAGTGGTGCTGCGGCTATCGAACTCCCCTGTCAGACGCGAGCCTGCGCCTGGATAGTCCATGAGTTGCATGCCCGCGCCGGACATGGATGCGAAACTTCGCACGTAAAACGTGGTGTTGGGCTGCATCTCTACGGCCACAGGGTCCGATGTCACCACGTCATGGGCCGGCTCGATCGTGAAGCTCCGCTTGCCGCCAAACTTTGCGGGCGTAAACGAACCGGCGAAGTTAAAGGGCTGGCCAGCGGCGGTTACAGCAGTCGTCGGGTTGCTAATCGTCACCACCGTGGTGGAGGGAATATTGCCAGCACCGGCAGCAAAATTGTTGGTGACCGCAACCACATAGGTGTTGGCTGCAATCCCCCCCCCAATGCTGCTCACTGTTTGACCGACGCTCACGGAATTTGCGCCTAGCGCAGTTGCAGCGAAATTCAGCACTGCTGAACCGGCTGGCACAGAGCCGCTTGAAAGCACCACATTGTTATTGCCGGAGGGCACGTAGACAGCCGCCGTGCCACTTGCAGTTACTGGCCGATCTGTTTCACCCTGCTGCGGCTGATCAAAAGCGGCGTAGACCAATTTTAGCGCCGTCACCGTCCCGTACGATGGGGACACGCAAGCCACCTGGTCCATCACGGTGGTGTTCGAACTATCGAACCATGCACTCGAACCGTTTATGCCCCGCCGGGAGCAGATAGGCACCCAAACCTGCCGTCCGGAGAGCGCCCGCAACGATTTTTGCGGTGTCACGACAGAGGCTTGCACGGGCGGCGCTAACAGCGCGATTGCAGAACAAAGCAGACGCATCATAATCTTTGGATGCATCCTCAGCCCTCCCAGGCGGAAAACGTGACCGTGACCGGAGAATATACTGTAATGGCGCCCCGATTGATGAACTGTCCGCTTTCATAAAAGGTGCCAGCCGCGAAATAGGCACAATCCGCCCCGTTTGGAGCTGCCGTACCTCCTGTAAGATTTACCCAGATGGCACTGCCCTGGGGAACTTGAAATGACAGATAATGGCGGCCAGGATTGACTGGGAACACGAGCGTGCTAGCCGTGCCGGCCAAGACTGTGGTCCGCGACGTCAATGTTCCACTTGCCGGAAGTGACGGGATTCCAGTGGATGCCGCGTTCCACACGGCCTTTAGCACCGCAATCATCGAACCGGCACCGCCCGTAAAGGCAGCGTCGCCAACGCTTCCTATGCCCTGCGCCGACGACTGCTCGGCCACAATCTGCTGTTGTTGATTGGCGGCTGATGACCCAAGCGGTCCTGATGTGACGACCAACGGGTTTGCGACGGTGCCGCAAGGTGCGGCAGTGCCGCTCGTTCCTACGCAATGCAACGCAATCGCGGGTGCTCTGTTTGTTCCGTCTGGGAGGATATAGGAATTGCCTGCTCTGGCTGCCGCTTGCACAAGGAGCAACGCTGGCACAACCACGAAACCGGAATATGGTCGCATACAAGTCCCCTACTATCGAACAATCACGTCGGCAGTCGATAATTCTTAGTTAATGCTTTGTGAGGCTTGCGTTGACCAACCAACTATAAACCGGCTCGGCCAGCCAAAGCGCGGCACTACCAAGGATCCCGATAGAAAACAGCACACCCGCAACACGCGACTTGTACCCAAGGATCTCATCGAT
>CAZZYR010000184.1:0-5423 GCA_964658235.1 uncultured Acetobacteraceae bacterium
AAGGTGGCGTCCGGGATGAAGCCGGCCAGGCCGGCGAAGCCGCTGACGGCGCCGGACGCGATGACGGCCATGCGGGTTTGGGCGGCGCGGCGGCCGGGGGGCGCGGTGTCCTGGCCGAGGCCGAGGATGGCGACATCATATGCGCGGGCGAGGGCGGCCTCGGCGACGCCGCTGAATTTCTGCTGGACGGTGCGGTTCATGCCGATGCGGGCGAGGCCGAAGCGGCCGGCCATGTTGACGGCGCCGCCGAGCAGGTCCGCCAGGCGCACGATAAGGCCGCGGCCGCGCTCCAGGCGCTCGATGGCGGTGGCCAGTTCGGCGCGCGCGGCTGCGTCCAACTCGATGGGTGCGACCTGCTGGCCCCCAACTTTCTGAAAAGTCTCGATCATCTTAATTCGCCCCCAGGTTCCACATCGCTCCACAGCCACAAACGCTGCCGGGGGCGATTGGCTGCGCTAAGAATGGGGGCAGAATGACAAATATCGATTCCCCCCTGCTGGGCCTGTCCCAGCGTCTGCCGCCCTCCAACATGGCCGCCGAGCAGGCGCTGCTGGGCGCGCTGCTGTCCAATAACCGGGCGTATGACCGGGTGAGCGAGTTTTTGCAGGCGGAGCATTTCGCCGACCCTGTGCATGCGCGGATTTACCAGTCGATTTCCAGGCGGATCGAGGCGTCGCAGATAGCCGATCCGGTGACGCTGCGGGCGGAGTTCGAGCATTCGGGCGTGCTGGATGAAGTGGGGGGGAGCGCGTATCTGGCGCAGTTGCTGACCGCGATGGTGGGGATCATCAATGCGCGGGACTATGGGCAGGCGATCTACAATTCCTGGATACGCCGTCAACTGATCGATATCGGCGAGACGGTGGTGAACCAGGCGTTCACGCCGGACGCGGATCTGGATGGGCCGAAGCAGATCGAGCTGGCGGAACAGCAGCTTTTCGATCTAGCGACGCATGGGACGGCGGACACCAAGATGATGGTGTTCAGCACGGCGCTGACGCACGCGATCAACAATGCGGAACTGGCATTTAAGCAGGCCGGGCATGTGAGCGGATTGTCGACCGGGCTGCGTGACCTGGACAAGAAGACCGGCGGGCTGCATCCGAGCGACCTGCTGATCCTGGCCGGGCGGCCGGGCATGGGCAAGACGGCGCTGGCAACGAAGATTGCGTTTGGCGCCGCGGAAAGCATGCTGGCCAATGCGCGGGCGGAGGATCCGGACGCGATGCCGAAGAACAGCGTGGTGATCTTCTCGCTGGAAATGAGCGCGGAGCAGTTGGCGAACCGTCTGTTGAGCGAGGAATCGCGGGTGTCCAGCGACCGCATCCGGCGCGGCGAGATCGGCGAGCGGGATTTTGCGAAGTTCGTCAGCGTGTCGAAGAAATTGCAGCATCTGCCGCTGTATATCGACGATACGCCGGCAATCACGCTGTCCGCGTTGCGCACCCGCTGCCGGCGGCTGCAGCGGACGCGGGGGCTGGGGCTGATCGTGATCGATTATCTGCAGTTGATGCGGCCCTCGCCTGGGGTGAAGACGGAAAGCCGGGTGCTGGAAATCAGCATGATCACGCAGGGGCTGAAGGCGCTGGCGAAGGAGCTGAAGGTGCCGGTGATGGCGCTGAGCCAGTTGAGCCGCGCGGTGGAAAGCCGGGAGGACAAGCGGCCGCAGCTTTCGGATTTGCGTGAGTCGGGCTCGATCGAGCAGGACGCGGATGCGGTGATGTTTGTGTATCGCGATGAATATTATTTGCAGCAGCGTGCGCCGAAGCAGATGGCGTTTGATACTGAGGAGAAGTTCCAAAACGCGCTGGAGAAGTGGCAGCGGGATATGGAGGCGGTGCACAACAAGGCGGAGTTGCTGCTGGAGAAGCAGCGGCATGGTCCGACGGGGAAGATAGATTTGTTTTTCGAGGGCGAGTTCACGCGGTTTGCGGATTTGGATATGGTGCATGGCGGGGAATGATTAACAAAGCTCTGCTTTTGCGCCGCGCAACGGATTTACGGTTGGTCAATCCAGTTCGGCTACGGTCTGTGCGCACCTTAGGACTGGGCGCCCACTGGCATGATTGCGTTCAACCTGCGAACGAAGATATACGGCGCCTTCGGGGTTATCCTGGCGATCATGGCTGCTTTGGCGTTCACCGCCATTCTTGCCTTGGGCAATGTGGCCGCCAATTATGCCCTGGTGGACCGGCACATCGCCCTTGTCGGCGCAGTGCGCGATCTGGACCTGGGCATTATCCAGCTTGATGATCTCGCGAGGGAATTCTATCTCACCGGCCACCAGGCGGTGCGGGACAAGGTGGGTGGTCTGACTCGTCGGCTTGCGGAGAGCACGGATCAGGCCGTGCAACTGGCTACCGGCACGGGGAATCGGGACGATCTCGCGCATATCAAGGTTCTTCTCGAGAAGTGCAAAGTTGCGTTCGATGAGATCGCCCGCATCCGGACGGAAGAGGACCGGCTGACGGCCACGGTGCTGGACCCGGTTGGCGCGGATCTGGCCGCGCGTCTGGATGCCGCGGCCTCGCCCGCGCAGACCGGCAGCGGCGATGTGATTGCCATTGCGCGCCGCCTGTTGCAGCGCCTGCTGGAGGTGCGTGTCAGCGGCAGCCTGGCAATGATACGCCACGACCCTGCTTTGGGTGCGCAGCTGAGGGACTCGCTCGGCGAACTTGACGGCATGCGCACGCGTTTTGCCGAGGCGGCGAGCGGGCAGATCGCCGGCGTTCCGGCAATCGTCACCAATTTGCAGACCTATGCGACAACCTATCTTCAGGTGCTCGACCTGGATGTCCGGCTGGCGCATGTGGCTGATGTCGAACTGGCGCATGCGTCGCAGGACGCGACCGCGGCATCCGCGGCCATCGTCGCGGCGAGCACGAGCGATGCCACCACGGTGCGGCGCCGGATTGCGGACGACATGCGCCGCGTGCGCGGGTTCGTGTCCTTGGTCGCCAGCGTGGGCTTTCTGCTCGGCGTCATCGTCGCGTGGTCGATCGGCGCGGGCACATCGCGCGCCATTGGCGGCATGACCCGCGCCATGGGTGTCCTCGCTGATGGCGACCGCGGCGTCAGCATACCGTTTGCGGATCGCGCCGACGAGGTGGGAGCGATGGCTCGCGCGCTCGCAGTCTTTCGGGATCGCATGGGAGAGGCCGATGTGCTGGCTCAACAGCAACTGCAAGACCAGGCAGCGCGCGCGGCACGGGGCCACCGGATGGATGGGCTGGTGCGGGATTTCCAGACCAAGATCGGCAGTTTGACGCGCGACCTCTCGGTGTCTGCCACCACTTTGCAAGGCACCGCTGCGGCGATGTCCGGCACGGCCGAGGACACGCGCGCGCAAACCAATTCGGTATCCACCTCATGCGACGAGGTCAGTCAGGGCGTCAGCACGGTCGCCAGCGCGTCCGAACAATTGACGGCCTCGATCGGCGAAATCAGCCGCCAGGTGGCGCAATCGGCGGCTATGACTCAGCGCGCCGTGGCGGACACTCAACGCACGGACCGCATCGTTGGCGAACTATCGCAAGCCGCGCGGCGCATTGGCGACGTGGTGGCGCTGATCGCCAACATTGCCAGGCAGACAAATCTTCTCGCGCTGAACGCGACCATTGAAGCGGCCCGGGCGGGGGAGATGGGGAAGGGCTTCGCGGTTGTCGCGGCTGAGGTGAAAAGTCTTGCGCATCAGACCTCGACCGCGACGGAAGACATCGGCAAGCAGATTGGCGAGATCCAGAGTGCGACCACGGATGCGGTGCAGGCCATCGGCGGCATCACGCGCATGATCGAAGAGGTCAGCGGCATTGTCACGTCGATTGCCGCCGCGGTTGAACAGCAAGGCGCGGCCACCGGCGAGATCGCCCGCAACATTCAGAACACCGCGCGCAGTGCGCACACGGTCAACGCCAATATCGGGCAAGTCAATCATGCGGCGCAGGCCACAGGCACCGCATCGGTCGAGGTGCTGGCCGCGGCTGAGGGTCTGGCGCGTCAGGCCGCTGACCTGTCGCGTGACGTCGGCACGTTCGCGGCTGCGGTCTTGGCGGCTTGAGGTAAGTCTGGTTGCATTGGAGGAGTTATGACGAAGGAAGGCCTTCTTTTTTGAAAAAAAGAAGCAAAAAACTTTTACGAATGCTGTCGCGGAGGATTCGGCAGCTTCTTTTACTTAGACTGATGATTGCTCGGCGAGTAGGTTTCGTCGGTATCTAACGCGCGCACTTCGGCGACGGTAACTGGGCGGAATTCCTCACCATCGGTGTCGACCGCAAAAAGCCGACCGGATTTCGATTTCCATTTGAAAATACATGGGCGCAGCCGAGTTCCCGCGCACATAATCATCTGTGGATAAGCACCACAAACACCGTTGTTGGCGCCACAGCCGTCCGGGCCGCGGTGGAAAACTGCAACGGGGTGGTTATTGGAAGAAAGTCTAAACGGAGGTCTGGGGCCTCAGGCCCCAGCGGGGTCCAGGGGCAGAGCCCCTGGCCTTGCCTTCGTCTTACTTGAGATGCTGCGCCAGGTGCTTGTTCATCTCGAACATCGTCACTTTGGCTTTGCCAAAAACCTTCTGCAGCTTCGCGTCGGCCAAGATTTCGCGGCCGTCGGCGGGGTTTTGGAGCTTATGCTCCTTGATGTAGACCCAGACTTTGCTGACGACTTCGCCGCGGGCGAGTTTGGCAGAGCCCACGATGGCGGCCAATTCTGGGGAGGGCTGCAAAGGCTGCTGGAGGGCGTTCGGCTTGGCGCCGTCCTTCGGCTTCTCCACGGTTTTTGCCTTTGCGGCGGATGCGGCCGGCGCGGCCTCGGCCTTCGGGGCGGGTTTTGCCTTGGCGGCCGGCTTGGCGGCGGCGGCGGGTTCGGGTGCTGGATCGGCTTTCTTCGCCGCTTTGGCCGGGGTCTTGGACATGAGCTCTCTCCGTGCGGGCCTGTTCAATCGCCCTATGAAATAACATATGCAGGTCGAGTCGCGCCGCGCAATTGCCTTTGTACGCACGGTTTGAAGAGCGCGGCATGCGAAGGCGGCTTCGTGCAGCGCCCGGCAGCTGGTAGGCTGGCTGCATGCCGGCACTGCCCCCCCTGCCCTACACGGCCGTTCAGGCGCTCAGCGCGTTCGACATGATCGATAGCATGGGCGTGAACACCAACATCGCCTACCAGACTGGCGGCACGGATGCGGCCGATTTGCCGAACCGGGACGGTGAGCGGGAGCTGATTGCGGCTTTGCGCCGGCTGGGCATCCACCACATCCGGAACCAGGGTCTGGACCAGAATCCGGCGGAGAATGCCGGCACCGCGCATCCTGGTGCGCCCTCGGATTTGCAGAATTTCGTCATGGTGCGCCAGGCGGTGCCTGGGTTGATGCTGGATTACGTGGTGGACGCCGGCGGTCCGCCGCATTGGGGGGACGGGGATGCCAG
>CAZZYR010000185.1:0-5410 GCA_964658235.1 uncultured Acetobacteraceae bacterium
ATCGGGCTTCGAAGCCCTGAAGAAATACACCAAGGACGTCACCGAGCAGGCGCGGTCGCAGAAACTCGATCCCGTCATCGGGCGTGACGAGGAAATCCGCCGCACCATCCAGGTCCTCGCCCGCCGCACCAAGAACAACCCTGTCCTGATCGGCGAGCCCGGCGTCGGCAAGACCGCCATCGTCGAAGGCCTCGCCTTGCGCATCGTGCGCGGCGACGTGCCCGAAGCGCTGAAGCACAAGCGCGTCCTCTCACTGGACATGGGCGGCCTCGTCGCCGGCGCCAAATACCGCGGCGAGTTCGAGGAGCGTCTCAAAGCTGTCCTCAAGGAAATTGAATCCGCCGAAGGCCAGGTCATCCTGTTCATCGACGAAATGCACACCCTCGTCGGCGCCGGCCGCGCGGATGGCGCCATGGACGCCTCCAACCTCCTCAAGCCGGAACTCGCCCGCGGCGCGCTCCACTGCATAGGTGCGACCACGCTCGCCGAATACCGCAAGCACGTCGAAAAGGACGCGGCCCTCGCGCGCCGCTTCCAGCCCGTCTTCGTGGGCGAACCAAGCGTGGAGGACACGGTCAGCATCCTGCGCGGCATCAAGGAGAAATACGAACTCCACCACGGCGTCCGCATCACCGATGGCGCGCTCGTCGCCGCCGCCACGCTTAGCAACCGCTACATCACGGACCGCTTCCTGCCGGACAAGGCCATCGACCTGATGGACGAAGCCGCCAGCCGACTTCGCATGGAGGTCGATTCCAAGCCCGAGGAATTGGACGAACTCGACCGCCGCCTGATCCAGCTCAAGATCGAACGCGAAGCCCTCAAGCGCGAGGACGACTCCGCCTCCCGCGATCGCTTGGAAAAACTTCAACGCGAACTCGCCGAAATCGAGGAGAAATCCACCGCCATGACGGCCGCGTGGAAGTCGGAAACCGAAAAGGTCGCCGGCAACCAGAAGCTCAAGGAAAAGCTGGATGCCGCCCGCGGCGAAGTGGAAATCGCACAGCGCAGCGGCAATCTCGCCCGCGCGTCCGAACTGCTCTATGGCGTCATCCCGGACCTCCAGCGCCAGATCGAAGGCAGCCAGCAGGGCGGCAAGCTGGTCAACGAAGCGGTCACCGCCGAACAGATCGCCGGTGTCGTCAGCCGCTGGACCGGCGTCCCTGTGGAACGCATGCTGGAGGGCGAGCGCGCCAAACTCATCCGCATGGAGGACGAACTCCGCAAGCGTGTCGTCGGCCAGGAAGACGCTTTGCGTGCCGTCAGCCACGCCGTCCGCCGCGCCCGCGCCGGCCTGGGCGACCCCAACCGCCCCATCGGCAGTTTTTTGTTCCTGGGTCCCACTGGCGTCGGCAAGACAGAGCTGACCAAAGCCCTGGCCGCGTTTTTATTCGATGACGAGCGTGCCCTGCTGCGCATCGACATGAGCGAGTTCATGGAGAAACACGCTGTCGCCCGCCTGATCGGCGCTCCGCCCGGCTACGTGGGATACGAGGAAGGCGGCGTGCTGACCGAAGCCGTCCGCCGCCGCCCCTATCAAGTGATCCTGTTCGACGAGGTGGAGAAGGCCCACGCGGACGTCTTTAACGTTCTCCTTCAAGTGCTCGATGACGGACGCCTCACGGACGGCCAAGGCCGCACCGCGGACTTCCGCAACACCATCATCGTTCTCACCTCCAACCTCGGCAGCGACATCCTCGCTGCCCAGCCGGATGACGAGCCGATGGCGATGGCCCACGCGCAAGTCATGCGCGTGGTGCGCGAGCATTTCCGTCCGGAATTCCTCAACCGGCTTGATGAAATCGTCACCTTTCGCCGCCTCGCACGCGCAGACATGGCCACCATCGTCGATATCCAGCTCTCACGGCTTCGTCAGCTCCTATCGGATCGTAAGATCACGCTGGAGCTGGACCAGGGCGCTTTGGATTGGCTCGCAAATGAGGGCTACGACCCTGTGTATGGCGCACGTCCCCTGAAGCGCGTCATTCAGCGCAGCCTGCAGAACCCGCTGGCCGGCCTGCTGCTGGAGGGCGAGGTGCATGAGGGCGATGTCGTCAGGGTCTCGGCGGGTATGGAGGGGCTGTCCATCAACGGGCGCGTGGAGGAGACGGTGTAAGGCGGGCGGGCCTTCTTTTTTGAAAAAAGAAGCAAAAAACTTTTGTCCGTTTCGTCCGCGACAGCATTGATAGAAGTTTTTTGGTTCTTTTTTTCAAAAAAGAACTTCTTCCTTCCCGCCCGCGTTCGCTGGCCGCAGTCCGGAGCCCCCATATGCCGACCCTCACAGTCAACGGCCACGCGCACGACCTTCATCTGGACCCCCGCACCACCCTGCTGGACGCCCTGCGTGAGCATCTCGGCCTGACCGGCACCAAGGTCGGCTGCAACCACGGCACCTGCGGCGCCTGCACCGTCCACATCGACGGCCGCCGCCAACTCTCCTGCTTGGTCCTCGCCGTCTCCGCCGCGGGCCGGGAGATCACCACCATCGAGGGCCTGGCCGGCGCGGACGGCGCGCCCCACCCCATGCAGGCCGCCTTCGCCGCCCACGACGCACTCCAATGCGGCTATTGCACCCCGGGCCAGATCATGTCCGCCGTCGCTTGCGTCGAAGAAGGCCACGCGCGCTCGGACGCTGAAATCCGCGAATACATGTCCGGCAATCTTTGCCGCTGCGGCGCCTACCCCAACATCGTCGCCGCCGTCCGCGACGCCGCCGCCGGCATGGCGGAGGCCTGAGGAATGCAGCCCTTCACCTATATCCGCGCCGAGACGCTGGACGGCGCGCTGCACGAGGCCGCGCAATCGGGCGCCGCCATCCTGGCCGGCGGCACCACGATGGTTGACCTGATGCGCGGCGGCCTGGCCTGGCCGTCCCGCATCGTCGATATCGGCCATCTCCCCGGACTTGCGGAGATCGACACGTCCGGCCCCGTGCTGCGCTTCGGCGCCCTGGCGCGCATGGCCGATGTTGCCGAAGACTCTTTCCTGCTTAAAAACTATCCAGCCCTGGCCGAAAGCCTTCAGCTCGCAGCTTCCCAGCAGCTGCGCAACGCCGCCACCCTGGGCGGCAACATCCTGCAGCGCACCCGTTGCCCCTATTTCCGCAACGGCGTCTCCGACTGCAACAAACGCGTTCCCGGTTCCGGCTGCACTGCGCAGGATGGCGCGGACCGCGAGATGGCACTGTTCGGCACCTCCGAAAAATGCGTCGCCAGCTACCCAGGCGATTGGGGCACGGCGCTCGCCGCCTTCGACACGGCGGTAGAAATCCGCTCCGCCACCGGCACCCGCATTGTACCGTCCGCGGAATTCCATCTGCCTTACGGCGACGATCCCGCGAAAGAAACCGTGCTCCAGCCAGGCGAAATCGTCACTGCCATCACCGTGCAGGCCACGCCAGCGGGACGCCGGTCCACCTACCTCAAGGTGCGCGACCGTCAAAGCTACGCCTACGCGCTGGTCTCCGCCGCCGTCGCCCTCGAGATGGACGGTGACACCGTCACCAGCGCCCGCGTCTCCATCGGCGGCGTCGCCTCCAAACCCTGGCGCTCGCGGGAGGCAGAAGCCGCGCTCACTGGCCGCAAGCTCACGCAGGATGTGGCGTTGGAGGCTGGTGCGGCCGCGTTCGCCGCCGCAAAACCCGGCCGCCAGAACGCATTCAAGATCGAACTTGGCCGCCGCGTCATCGCGCGCGCAGCTATCACAGCAAGCCGGAGGGCCTAAAACATGGATGGCAGCATCGGACAGCCTATCGTCCGCCGGGACGCCGCCGCCAAGGCCAGCGGCGCCGCGCAATACGCCGCTGACTTCCCCCATGCCGGCACGCTCTACGCCGCCCTGGTGCTGAGCAAAGTTGCGCGCGGCCGGATCACCGGCATGGACACCAAATCCGCCGAAGCCGTCGCCGGCGTGCGCCTGGTCATGACTCATCGTGATCTGAACATGGATCTTGGCGATGAGACCTTCGCCATGAAGGGCGGCCACATGCAGTCCTCCTTCATGCCGTTGACGTCGGACGACGTGCATTACGCCGGCCAGATCGTCTCGCTCATCGTCGCGGATACCCAGGAAGCCGCGGAAGAAGCCGCTGGCCTCGTCGCGGTGGATTACGCCGTCCAGCACGCGTCGGCCTCCATGGAGGATGCGGACCGCACTGAAGAGCCGATGAAGGCGAAGAACATCGATGTCGGCGATGCCGAAGCCGCCTTTGCGCGTGCGCCCGTCACGGTGGACGAGACCTATCTCACGCCCGCGCAGCATCACAATCCCATAGAGCTGTATGCGGCTACCGCCGTGTGGCGCGACGGAAAGCTCCTGGTGAACACCCCCAGCCAATGGGTGATCGGGAAACAGGCAGCGCTCGCCAAGATTTTCGGCATCCCGATGGAAGACGTGCACATCGAATCGCCCTATATCGGCGGCGGCTTCGGCGGCAAGGCAACCCTGCTAGCCCACACCGTGCTCGTGGCCCTCGCCGCGCGCCGTCTGGGTAAACCGGTCAAACTGGTCGTGCCGCGCGAAGCCATGTTCACCGTCGGCAGCTTCCGCCCCGCCACGCGCAGCCGCATCCGGCTAGCCGCGGAACAGGACGGCACGCTCACCGCCGTCATGCACGACCAGGCCGGCCAGAGTGCCGCCATCGACCATGTGGCGTTCCCCGTCACGGAAGTCACCGCGCGCATGTATCAGTCGCCAAACATCCGCATGCGGGAAGCAACGGTCGCCACAGACGTCAACACCCCCGGCTTCCAGCGCGCCCCCGCCGAAGCACCAGGCTTCTTTGGTTTCGAATGCGCGGTCGATGAACTTGCCGTCAAGCTCGGCATGGACCCGGTGGAACTACGCCGCAAAAACGAACCCGCGAAAGACCCCGTAAAAGGCCTCGAATGGAGCAGCCGCTCCCTGGTGGAATGTTACGCCCGCGGCGCCGAACTTTTTGGCTGGTCCCGCCGAAATCCCCAGGTGGGATCAATGACATTGCCGGACGGCACGCTCGTCGGCTTCGGCACGGCCACCGCCTGCTACCCCTGCGCCATGGCCCCATCCTCCGCCCGCGTGCGCCTCTCCTCCGATGGCGTTTGCATCGTTTCCTGCGCTGCCCATGATCTCGGCACCGGCGCCTACACCGTGCTCGGCCAGGTTGCCGCGGATGTCCTCGGCGTGCCCAACGAACTCGTTCGCGTCCACCTCGGAGACAGCACGCTCCCCTCCGGCCCCGTCGCCGGTGGCTCCATCACCACAGGCTCCACCGGCTCTGCCGTACACCTCGCGGCAATCAAAGTACGGGACAAACTCCTGCGCGCGGCCGCCGAGGGCGGCGATCCATCCGCCTACACGCTTGTCAGCGGCCACGTCATCGGGCCAAACGGGAAAGGCCGCCCGGCCGCCGAAATCCTTGGCACGCTGACCG
>CAZZYR010000186.1:0-5384 GCA_964658235.1 uncultured Acetobacteraceae bacterium
GTCAGCACTGACAAAAGTTTTTTGGTTCTTTTTTTCAAAAAAGAACTGCTTTCTTCCTCCTATGCCCTTCCAAGCCGCCGCAGCCGCCTTCCTCGCCAGCTTCGTCGAATTCGTCGAAGCCCTGACCGTAATCCTTGCCCTGGGTGCCGCCCGCGGCTGGCGCGCGCCGCTGGTGGGGACGGCCGCCGCACTTGTGGTGCTGGCCGGCGTGGCGGCGGTGTTCGGGCCGGCGCTGGGGGAGATGGAGCTGGGCTGGTTGCGGCTGGTGGTGGGGCTGCTGATACTGCTGTTCGGGCTGCGTTGGCTGCGCAAGGCGATTTTGAGGTCGGTAGGGGTGATTCCGCTGCATGACGAGGCGGTGGCGTATGACAGGGCGCTGGCGCGCTATGCCGGCGCGGCGCACGGGTGGGATTGGACGGGATTTGCCGGGGCGTTCCAGGTGACGATGCTGGAGGGGAGCGAGGTGGCGTTCATTGTGGTGGCGGTGGGCGGCGGCGGGGCTGGCCTGGTGCCGGCCGGGGTGGGCGCCCTGGTGGCGCTGGCGGCCGTGGTGATGCTGGGGCTGCTTCTGCACCGTCCGCTGACGCGGATCCCGGAGAACGCCTTGAAGTGCGCCGTGGGTGTGCTGCTGACCGCGCTGGGCACATTCTGGACGGGAGAGGCAATGGGGGGCGCCTGGCCGGGCGGCGATTGGAGCCTGCCGCTGATCACGCTGGCCTGGGCGGTGGTCACGCTTGGGTTGATCAAGGGGTTGCGCGGCGCGGCTGGGAAAATCGCGTGATAGGGCTCGGCCGGCGCCTGCTGCGGCTGTTCGTGGACAGCGTGTGGCTGGCGGTGGCGGCGCTGTGCTGCGTGGCTGGCGCGGGGATGGCTGTTCGAGTGGGTGCGCCGCGCGGGCTGGCGGCTGGTGCCATGCTGGCCGGGCTGGTTTGCGCGCTGGTGGTGAGCGTGCGGAGCGCGATGCGGCCGCTTGATGCATGATGTCTCGTAAGCGACGGCTGCGCCTGGCTGTGGGCTGTGGGAGAGGATGTCTGACTTGAACGCCGGTGGGGCCTTGCAGCGCGGCCAGCCGGCCGAAACCCGGACGACCGTCCCGGCCGTGTTCCTGCATACCGGCTGGCGGAGCGGTGGGACCTGGCTTTGGAGCCAATGCCGGGACAAGCCGGGCGTGCGTGGCTTCTACGAGCCGCTGCACGAGGGGATCGCCGATCTGCGCGCGGCGGATATCGCGCGCTTGCGGCCTGGGGCGTGGCGGTCCAGCCATGGCGACACGGCGCCGTATTTCCAGGAATACAGCAACCTCTTGCATCCAGGCGGCCGCGGCGTGCTCCGCTATCAGCGGCGCTTCGCCTTTGACGGCTTTTTCCTGGACCCCGAGGCAGACGATCCGGAACTGGAGGCCTATCTGGATGGCCTGCTCGACAGCCAGGCGGCACTGGGGCGCGTGGCGGTGCTGAAGTTCTGCCGGTCCCTGGGGCGCGTCGGCTGGCTGGAACGGCGGTTTCCGGATGCGCTTCATGCTGTGGTGCTGCGGCGGCCGCTGGCGCAATGGAATAGCTGCCGACGGTTGCTGCAGCAGAAGCGCAACCGGTATTTCACCAACGCTCCGATTCTCGTGCTGGCGCGCAATGCCGACCACCCGTGGGTAAAGCAGGTCTGCGACGCACTCGGTGTTTGGTTGCCGGCACTGCACAGCACGGACATGGACTATGGCATGGAGATGGTGGGGTGGCATGTCCGGCGCCTGCCCACGGCGGAGCTGTATCGCGCGTTCTTGGCGTATTGGACGGTGACCGCGGTGAGCGCGCTGCGCAGCGAGGCGCTGGTGATCGACACGGCGCTGTTGGCTGACTCGGATGACCACCGCGCGGCGGTGGAGGCGGCCCTGGCGGGCAAGATCGGCGCTCGGATCGATCTGCGGGCGCGCGCAGAGGCACGTTTTACGCTGGACGGCCCCGGGGCCCCGGACATGGCCGCGGCGCATGGCACGGCGGCGGCATGTGTTTCAGCGCTGGGACACGATTTGGACCCGGCGCGGCTCGATGTCTTGATGCGGCTGCTGGACGAGCCCGGGCTGCCTGTTCCGCAAGCTGGCAGGCGCGTGTCCGCGCGGCGATGGCCGGCCCAGCGGCCGGCGGGCGTCGCGCGGCGCGCTCATACGGCGGTGATGGTGGCGTTTGCGCGGATGTTGCAGCCGTTGCGGCGGTTGCACGGGGATTTCGTTTTGCGGCGGGAACAGTAAGCAAAGGATATTTATCAGTGCGTCGCGGAGTGGAAGGAAAAAGCTTTTTGTCGGCTGGCGTTTAGATGACGGTGGACAGATCCATCACCCGTATGGGGATTTCTGTTTTGGGGTGGCGAATATAGGCCGCACACCGCTCGAATGCGGCGAGAAGGCCGGCCATTCCCGTTGATTTGGCGACGACCTCATCGAAGAGATCGGGTTGTCCTTCGATCTGGCGGTTGAGCAGGTCCGGAGATGCGGTAAGTGCGATCAGGCGTGGACGGTTTGCGCGTGCCACGATGTCAAAAATCAGGCGCGCGGCTGAAACACCATCGACTTGGGGCATCTGGTAGTCCGCGATGACGATGTCATACGGGCAGGACGAGATGTCCCGCAAAGCCTCCAGCCCATCTCTGGCGGCAACAACGCTGTGGCCTAGGCTTTCCAGACCGGCGACCAGAACCGAGCGCCACAAAACATCGTCATCCGCGACAAGAACCCGCAAGCCGCCTGCGGTGGGCTGAAGTTGGTCCTGGGGCGAAGCGCCGCCGAACCTGCTGTTCAGTGCGGCATCCAGATCGAGCCAGCCATGCCTGGCCGGCGGCGCGGCGGCATGACAGCGCCGCAAGGTGGCGACAAGCTTTTCGGCGTCAAACGGCTTGCTCTCCACCGCGTCAAAGATGTGCTGCGCGGCACCCGTATCCCACAGGTGAGGCGAGGCTGTCAGCCCGACAAGCCGCGGGCGGCCGGTGGCCTTGGTCAGTGTGGCAATCAGCTGCGCGGCAGCAAGGCCATCTATCTCCGGCAGGGCGAAATCCATCAGGACGAGATCGAAAAAGCCGATGCGCACTTTCCGCAGCGCCTCCACGCCTGTGCTGGCGGCTTCGACGTAGAAGCCGCGCACCTCAAGCATGGTTGTCAGAACGCTGGCCTGCAGCTTGTCATCCTCAACGACGAGAACCCTGACGTGCAAAAGACAACCTCCCCTTGAGGAAACGCAAGCACCGCGCCGTCAGAAGCATTTAGACGATAAATATCAACGAAATGTTTGCGGGGCTGGGCGAACGCTTTCAGACGCCTGTCTGTGGATCCATCATGCGGCCGAATACGAAATCGTCGAAGATGGACGCACCCACCTGGAATGTGCGCGTGCCGATCTGGACGAAACCCTGGCGGCGGTAGAAGGCGATGGCGCGGTCATTGACCTTGAGCACACCGAGCACGAGCCGGCGGGTGCCGGCCTGGCGGGCGGCCTCGATGGCGCGCGCCATCAAGGCATGGCCAAGACCGGATGCGTGGTAGCGCGACAGGACATAGATGCGCTGGACTTCCAGGTCAGCGGGATGGGGATCGATGTCCGGCAGGGTCGCGGGCATCAGGACGAGGTAGCCGATCGGGGTGCCGAGCGCGGTTTCCGCGAGCCAGATGGTGATACCGGGCGTGGCGAGCCACGCCGCGTAGAAGGCTTCGCTGTGCCGGTTGCGGCAATGCGCCACGATGTCCGCGCCGGTGATCAGCTCGGCGTAGGTTTCCAGCATGGTGGCGGCGCCGAGAAGGGCGAGTGCGGGGGCGTCGTTGGGGGTGGCTTCGCGGATGGTCAGCATGGAGGAAGCAGTTCTTTTTTGAAAAAAAGAACCAAAAAACTTTTATTCATTGGCCACGTACCTCGGTAACGTCGCGCGTCCCGTTCCGAAAAGTTTTTTGCTTCTTTTTCTCAGGTATTCATCGCATCGAAAAAGTCCTGGTTGGACTTGGAGTATTTCAGCTTGTCCAGCAGGAAGTCCATGCCATCCGACGCGCCCATCGGGTTGAGAATGCGGCGCAGGACCCACATCTTTGACAACGTGCCCTTGTCCACCAGCAGCTCTTCCTTGCGGGTGCCGCTCTTGGTGATGTCGATGGCCGGGAAGGTGCGCTTGTCCGACAGCTTGCGGTCCAGAATGATTTCCGAGTTGCCGGTGCCCTTGAACTCTTCGAAAATGACCTCGTCCATGCGGCTGCCGGTATCGATCAGCGCGGTGGCGATGATGGTGAGTGAGCCGCCTTCCTCGATGTTGCGCGCGGCGCCGAAGAAGCGCTTCGGGCGCTGGAGCGCGTTGGCGTCCACGCCGCCCGTGAGCACCTTGCCGGAGGATGGCACGACGGTGTTGTAGGCGCGGGCAAGGCGGGTGATGCTGTCCAGCAGGATCACCACGTCACGCTTGTGTTCAACCAGGCGCTTGGCTTTTTCAAGCACCATCTCCGTGACCTGGACGTGGCGGGTGGCCATTTCGTCGAAGGTGCTGGCGACGACTTCGCCTTTCACCGTGCGCGCCATGTCGGTGACTTCCTCCGGCCGCTCGTCGATGAGCAGGACGATGAGGAAGACGTCCGGGTGGTTGGTGGAGATGGCGGTGGCGATGCTTTGCAGCATCACGGTTTTGCCGGTGCGCGGCGGCGCCACGATCAAGGCGCGCTGGCCCATGCCGATGGGGGCGACGAGGTCGATCACGCGGGGCGTGTTGTCGCGCTGGGCGCCTTTGACGGTGCTGACGGGGAGATCCATCTCCATCTTCAGGCGCCGGTCCGGGTAGAGCGGCGTCAGGTTGTCGAAATTGATTCGGTGTTTGACGGCTTCAGGATCTTCGAAATTCACGTGGTCCGGCTTGAGCAGCGCGAAATAGCGCTCGCCGTCCTTCGGCGCGCGTATCTGGCCGTCCACCGTGTCGCCGTTGCGCAGGCCGTAGCGGCGGACCTGGTTGGGAGAGACGTAGATGTCGTCAGGGCCGGGCAGATAGTTGCTCTGCGGGCTGCGGAGGAAGCCGAAGCCGTCCGGCAGGATTTCCAGCGTGCCGTCGCCGTAGATGGCCTGGTCGCTGTCGGCCAGGTTCTTCAGGATGGCGAACATCATGTCCTGCTTGCGCAGGCTGGAGGCGTTTTCGATCTGGAGGGATTCGGCGAAGCTCAGGAGGTCGGCCGGGGATTTGGCCTTGAGTTCGGCGAGATGCATGCGGGGACGCCTCGGGGGGGACGTGCGCGAGGGCACGTCGGTGAGCTGGGGGGAGGAGGGTTCCGCGGCAGCGAGAGGACGCGCCGGGCAGGGGTTAACTGGCATAGAGGGAAGAGGAAGGCAAGGCCTTCTTTTTTGAAAAAAAGAAGCAAAAAACTTTTGTCTATTGAG
>CAZZYR010000187.1:0-1852 GCA_964658235.1 uncultured Acetobacteraceae bacterium
TTCCAAGGGACTCTACTAAAATGAAATTACCCTTACTTGCTTGCTTACTTGCTTTCTTACTTTCTCAGCTGGGATAGCGGGCGATGAGGCGCTGCTGGTGGAGCCAGAGGCGGGAGAGGGCGATGACGCCGACCGGGCGGTGGCCGAGGGCGCGCATCGCGTGGCCGAGGCGAAACAGGGTGGCGGTTTTGGCGAAGACGCCGGCGAAGGCGCGGGTGATAGGGATGGCGGGGTCCCAGAACTGGATGGCTTCGGCGCCGGCGCCGTTGACCTCGATGATCTGGAAGCGGCCGGCTTGCAGGTCTTGGAGGCTGGGACATCGGACATCGAAACGGCCGACATGGAAGCCGGGCATGAAGCGGGCGATGCTGTCCAGGCGGGCGGCGAGGCGGGGCGTGATGTGGGCGGAGGCATCCTGGTAAGTGGCGCCGGCGCGGAGCGAGGCGATGGTGGTGACGGCAATGCTGGAACCGGTGGCAGGGATGGCGGCCAGAGCGGCGGGGGTGAGCGCGTCCAGCTGGCGAGGAAGGGTGGGATTGGCGGTCAGCAATTGGACGAGCGTGCTGATGCCGTCGCCGGTGACGGCCGGGGCGTGGCGCAGGGTGATGGCGAGCAGGCGTCCGTGGCGGGCGCCTGGCTGGCGGAGGTAGAAGAGGCCGGCTTCGATGGGGCCCGGCACGTAGGCCTGGAGCAGATAGGTGGCGTCAGACGGATAGGCGGCGGCGTAGGCGGACAGCGCTGTGTCCGTATCGATGCGGCGGACGCCGTAGCCGCACCAGCCGATATCCGGCTTGGCGATCAGGGGATAGGCCAGCCCGGCGGCAAGGCGGGCGGCGTGGGGGTCCGCGCCGGGCGGGACGGCGCACCACGGGGCGATCCAGGGCGCCCAGCGCGGGGCGATCAGGTCCAGGCAGGCGGCCTTGGACTCGCCGGCCAGGCCACCGGCCTCGATGCCCGGATTGGCGGCGGACGGCAATGTCAGGCTGCGCCAGCGCGCGCCCAGCCAGAACCAGTGCAGGACCAGCGGGACGCAGAGCAGCCATTTCGGCAAATGTTCGATTCGCAGCCGGACGGGTTTCCGCATGGGCCCGGAACGGCGCGATGCGGCGCGCGTTCCCTGGCGGTCCATGTCCCTTTTCGCCGCCACGCTGCCGATGATCGACCTCGCCGGCGCGTTGCGGGCGGCGGCGTATGCGTTCGTATGCGTGACACCGGCCACGCATCATCTGGTCAATGCGCGGCCGGGCAACGCGATGGCACGCAGCATGGCAGATGTGTTCGGCTGGAACCGGCCGTTTGGCGACGGCGTGCTGCCCCCTGCCCTGCTGGAGGCGGCGCTGGCGGCTTGTGTGTTGGCGCCGCATCCGGGCGGGCGGGTCAGCCGGGTGCGGGCGGCGGATTTGGAAGGGATGCTGCTGCTGCATTCGGCGTTTCCGACGTACGCAGCTGATTCCGTGTTTTTCGGGCCGGATACGTATCGGTTTACCCAGGCGATCCTGGCGCATCTGCGCGCGCGGGGCACGCCGGTGCGGCGGGCGGTGGATGTGGGATGTGGGACGGGCGCGGGCGGCCTGCTGGTGAGGCGCGCGTATCCGTCGATGGACCTCCTGCTGACGGATATCAACCCGGCGGCGCTGGCGGCGGCGCGGGTGAACGCGGCGGCCAACGGGGTGGACGGCGTGGCGTTTCAGCAGGCCGATCTGTTCGACGGGGTGGCGGGATCCTTCGACCTGATCCTGGCCAATCCGCCGTATCTCGTTGATCCGGCGCAGCGGACATACCGGCATGGCGGGGGCAAGCGCGGGGAAGGGCTGTCGGTGCGGATCGTGGCGGGCGCGCTGCCGCTGCTGAA
>CAZZYR010000187.1:1862-5381 GCA_964658235.1 uncultured Acetobacteraceae bacterium
TCATGTCCCACGCGACCAAGGGCGACCCCCTGCTGCCGCTGCTGAACCAGGGCGGGAGCCTGGTGCTCTACACCGGCAGCGCGATCGTTGCGGGGAGCGACGGGCTGCTGGCGGCGGTGGCGCCGATGCTGGAGGGCGGGCGTTACGCGTGGACGTATCGGGAGATTGATCCGGACGTGTTCCGTGAGGAGCTGGGTGGGGAGGGGCTGGCGGACGCGGACAGGATTGCGGCGGTGGTGCTGGAGGTGACGCGGCGATGAACATGATGGCCTGGCCGATTTTGGACGACGGTGGTGCGATGGGGCTGCAAGGGCGGCTGAGCGCGTTGAACCGGGCGCGGCTGGCGCCTGGTTTGCCGGATGCGGATTGGGCCGGGCAGGCGGCGGCGCGGCAGGCGGCGGAGCTGGAGGAGGAGCGGTTCCTGGCCACGTCGCGCAAGCGGGTGGCGGCGGTGGCGGCGGGCTGCCCGCGCGATGCGGCGGGGTTTGTGGCGTGGTTCGAGGGGTTGCGGCTGACCGGGCCGGGCCAAGGCGACACGCTGTTCGGCTGGCTGGCGGAGCGTGCGCCGATGTCGGCGATGCGGTGGTTCCTGGCGCAGGAGGTGGCAGGCGAGGCAGGGTTCGACGACCTGACCGCGATGACGATGCTGCGTATGCCGCAGCGGCCGAAGCTGGAACTGGCGCGCAATCTTTGGGACGAGATGGGGCGGGGCCAGGCGCGGGCAATGCATGGGCCGCTTCTGGACCGGCTGGCGGCGCGGCTGGAGCTGGATCAGGCGGCCGGGGAGATCGTTTGGGAGGCGGCGGCGCTGGCCAATACGATGGCGGGGCTGGCGGCCAATCGGCGCTACGCGTTTCACGCGATCGGCGCGCTGGGGGTGGTGGAGCTGACGGCGCCGGACCGCGCTGCACAGGTGGATGCGGGATTGCGGCGGCTTGGCGTGGAGGCCAGGGACCGGCATTATTTCGCGCTGCATGCGGTGCTGGATGTGAAGCATTCTGCGGCGTGGAATGCGGAGGTGATCGTGCCGCTGGTGGCCGAGGATCCGCGCGTTGCGGTTGCGGTCGCGGAAGGGGCGCTGATGCGGCTGGCGTGCGGGGCGGCGTGTTTCGCGCGGTATCGGTCGGAATTGGCCAAGGATGGCGCTCCGATCTAAAACGACGTTCCTGTTTGGAGGGAAGACCGTGCCACTGTTCTCGTTGCTGCTGGCGGCGATGGCGTTCGTGCTGATCCATCTGGGCATCAGCGGGACCGTTTTGCGGGACGGGCTGGTGCGGCGGATGGGCCTGAATGCCTACATGATTTTGTTTTCCGTGCTGTCCGTGGGAACGATGATCTGGGTGGTGGCGGCCTATAAGGCCGCGCCATACGTGGCCACCTGGGGCATGCTGCAGTGGTGGAAGCCGGTCGCGATCGCGCTGATGCTGCCGGCCTTTCTGCTGGTGGTGGTGGGGCTGACCACGCCCAATCCCACGGCGGTGGCGCAGGAGGGGCTGGTGGACCGGCCGCCGGTGGGGATCGTGCGGATCACGCGGCATCCGTTTTTGATGGGCGTGGCGCTGTGGAGCTTCGTGCATCTGGTGGGCAACGGGGATGTGGCGTCCTTGCTGCTATTCGGCGCGCTGTTCGTGGTGTCCGTGGCGGGGCCGGCGTCCATCGATGCCAAGCGGGCGCGGGCGCTGGGGGCGGCGGCGTGGAGCGGGTTTGCGGGGCGGACGTCCATCGTGCCGTTCGCGGCGATTGCGGCGGGGCGGAACAGCCTGGCGTTGGGGGAGATCGGGTGGTGGCGGCCGGTGGCGGGGGTGGCGGCGTATGCGCTGATGCTGGGCGGGCACGCGCATATTGTGGGGGTGTCGCCCTGGCCGTAGGAACGGGGCGCGCGCTGCTCAGGTGAGCGGACGCGGCTGGTTGGGGTGATTTCGTTGACCGTGGATATCAAACGCGCGCTGATTTCGGTTTCCGACAAAACCGGACTGGTGGATTTCGCGCGCGCGCTGGCGGCGCGGGGGGTGGAGATCCTGTCCACCGGCGGCACCGCGCAGGCGCTGCGCGCGGCTGGCGTGGCGGTGACGGAGGTGAGCGCCCATACCGGGTTTCCGGAAATCCTGGACGGGCGGGTGAAAACGCTGGTGCCGCAGATCCATGGCGGGATCCTGGGGCGCCGGGATTTGGCCGAGCATGTGGCGCAGATGGCGGCGCACGGCATTGCGCCGATCGATCTGGTGGTGGTGAATTTGTATCCGTTCGAAGCGACGGTGGCGGCGGGCGGTGATTGGGACGCCTGTGTGGAGACCATCGATATCGGCGGGCCGGCGCTGATCCGGGCGGCGGCGAAGAACCATGATTTCGTGTGTGTGGTGACGGACGCGGCGCAGTATGGCGATGTGTTGAGCGAGCTGGCAGCCGCGGGTGGGACCACGCTGGAGCTGCGCCGGCGCCTGGCGGCCGCCGCCTATGCGCGCACGGCGGCGTATGACGCGGCGATTGCGGCGTGGTTCGCGGTGCAGGCGGGCGATGCGCTGCCGGAGCGGGTGGCGATTGCGGGGGTGCGGAAGCAGGCGCTGCGATATGGCGAGAATCCGCACCAGGCGGCGGCGCTGTATGTGACGGGGACGCGGCCGGGGGTGACGCTGGCGCGGCAAGTTCAGGGTAAGGAATTATCCTACAACAACATCAACGATACCGATGCGGCGTTCGAGTGCGTGGCGGAGTTTGCTGCACCGGCCGTGGTGATCGTGAAGCACGCCAATCCGTGCGGGGTGGCGGTGGCGGGCGATCTGGCGTCGGCGTGGGATGCGGCGTTGCGCTGCGATCCGGTGAGTGCGTTCGGCGGGATCGTGGCGTGCAACCGCGTGCTGGACGAGGCGGCGGCGGAGAAGATTGCGGCAATCTTCACGGAGGTGATCGTGGCGCCCGATGCGACCAAGGGCGCGCAGGCAATTCTGGCGCGCAAGAAGAACGTGCGGCTGCTGCTGACAGGCGGGATGCCGGATCCGCTTGAGGCGGGAATGAATTGGCGCAGCGTGGCCGGCGGCATGCTGGTGCAGTCGCGCGATGCGCGGCGGGTGACGCGGGCGGATCTGCGCGTGGTGACAAGGGTGGCGCCGAGCGAGGCGCAAATGAATGACCTGCTGTTTGCGTTTGCCGTTTGCAAACATGTGAAGAGCAACGCGATCATCTTTGCCAAGGACGGCGCCACGGTGGGGATTGGCGCGGGGCAGATGAGCCGGGTGGACAGCGCGCGGATAGCGTCCTGGAAAGCGGGCGATGCGGCCGTTGGCTGCGTGGCCGCGTCCGACGCGTTCTTTCCGTTTGCCGATGGGCTGGAGGCGGTGGTGGCGGCGGGTGCTGTGGCGGTGATCCAGCCGGGCGGGTCCGTGCGGGACACGGAGGTGATTGCGGCGGCGGATGCGGCGGGGATTGCTATGGTGATGACGGGGGTGCGGCACTTCCGACATTGAAGAGAAGGCCTTCTTTTTTGCAAAAAAGAAGCAAAAAACTTTTGTCAGTGCTGTCGCG
>CAZZYR010000188.1:0-5380 GCA_964658235.1 uncultured Acetobacteraceae bacterium
AGCGTGCCGCTGGTGCCGACATTGCAGCCGCTGGTGACGAGGGTTCCCCCGGTGATCGTGCCGCCGTCCAGCAGCAGATTGGCGGCGGCCGCACCCGCGCCGCTGCCGGCGGAGAGCACCGCGCCGGTGTTGTCCAGCGGCCCGGCAATGCCAAGCGTGCCCGCGGTAACGCCGAAGCTGGCAAGCTGCGCTGTGGTGAGTGCCGCGTCGATCGACAGTGTTCCGGTGGCAGCGACTGTGAAGGACCCGGAGTTGCTGAGCGTGGCGGGATTGTCCCCGCCTAGAAAAGCGTAACCGCCGGCGCCGACCGCGATCAGGCCTGTATTCGTGATGGCTGTTGAAAGGATAAAGAAAGTCCCGCCGCCGCTGACGCTGACTGTGCCGCTATTGGTGAAGGATTGCAGGGTGTCGCCGAATGGGCCACCGGTGCTTAGCGTGGCGCCGTTTGAAACCGTGATACGGCCGGCGTTGGTGAGGGCCTCAGCGTCGAGGCTGGCCGAACCGGAGGCTGCCGTGACGGCAGCGGTGGCGGCTATCGTCATTGGGCCGCCGGCCGTGGCGGCCAGTGTGGCGCCGTCGGCGAGCGACGCAGTGGCGTTGGCGAGACCCGCGCCATCCAGATAGAGCGTTAGGTTCTGGCCAATATTGATTTTGCCAGCGCCAGCGCCGCCGGCCCCGGTGAATGCCACGTTGGACAAAGAAAGGCTCTGTCCCTGGAATTGATCGCTGGGGTTTACAAGGTTCAGCGTGCCGCGCCAGATCAGGTTCGATAGCGTATCGGTTTGCGAAAAGCCGCTCGCAGATCCCAGGGAGAGGGATGATGCGGCGCCCGCTGAGACCGCGAGCAGGTTTTGCGCGCTGAGGCCGGAGAGCGTGCTGTCCACGAGGCTGAGTGTGCCCGCTGCCAGCGCCATCGCGGTGGCAACGGTCAAGGTGGTTCCGTCCAATTCCAGCGTGGCGACTTTCTGGGACAGCGTGAGAGCGTTGATCTGTTGCGCAGATGCAAGACTGACGGCATAGGGCGTGGCGGGGATGGCGGGCGCGGCCGAAATGACGACGTTGCTTGCCGGCGTTGGCACCGCGTTGCCTGACCAGTTGCTGGCTTGCGTCCAGTCGCCGCTGTTACCGGTCTTCCAGTTGATGCTTGCCATGCGCGCGCTCCGTGGTGTGGCCACTTGGGTGCGTGACAGTAGCAGGTGGCGTGGCAGCAAGGATAGTTACGATTGCGCTTATTTAGTTTCGACGTTGCGGCCGCGCGTGGATGGCCGGGTCAAGCCCCGCCCATGACGTTGAGAACGGGTGAGTCCACCGCGAAGTCGCAAAAGTTTTTTGCTTCTTTCTTTCAAAAAAGACGTGCTTGCCTTGCCTTACACCCGCATCGGCATCAGCACATACAACGCGCTCTCATCGGCCGCATCGCAAACGATGGTTGGCGCGGAGCCGTCCGCGAACCGGAACTCCACCTGGTCAGTGATCTGGTCCGTGATGTCGTTCAGATAGCGCGCCTGGAAACCGATCTCGAGCGGGCCTGCGGAGTATTGGACGCGATCGCCGTCCAGCTCCTCCACGGCCGTGCCCTGGTCCGGGCTGGCGGCGGACAGCGTGAGCACGTCTTTCTGCAGCGCCATCTTCACGGGGCGGGAGCGTTCGCTGCTGATGGCGGCCACACGGGCAACGGCATCGGAAAAATCCTTTTTGCCGACACGCAGGATCTTGTCGTTGTCACGCGGGATGACGCGGTCATATTCGGGGAAGGTGCCGTCTATGAGTTTGCTGGTGAGGGTGATGGCGCCCACGGTGAACTGGATACGCGTGTCGGACAGGGCCACTTCCACGCTGCCGCTTTCCTCATCGAGCAATTTGCGGAGTTCGGCGACGGTTTTGCGCGGGATGATGACGCCGGGCATTGAGCCCGCACCTTCGGGCAGGTCTTCCTCCACGCGGGCCAGGCGATGGCCGTCCGTGGCGACCGCGCGCAGCCGGCGCTGGCCGCCGGATTCCACGGCGTGGAGATAGATGCCGTTGAGGTAGTAGCGCGTCTCCTCCGTGCTGATGGCGAAACGGGTGCGGTCGATCAGGCCACGCAGCACCAAAGCGGGCAGGTGGAAGCGGTGGGGCAGCTGGCCGGCGGTCATGGCCGGGAAGTCCTCCACGGGGAGAACCAGCAGGGAGGTGGCGAAGCGGCCGGCGCGGAGGGCGAGCTGGGCGTCGCCGCCGGGGTGGTCCAGCTCCACTTCGGCGCCATCCGGCAGTTTACGGACGATGTCGTAGATGGTGGCGGCCGGCGCGGTGGTGGCGCCGTTGCGGGTGGTTGTGGCGGCCACGTCCTCGACGACGGCGATTTCCATGTCGGTGGCGGTGAAGGAGAGCCGGCCGTCCCGCACGGCGATCAGGACGTTGGCCAGGATGGGGATGGTGTTGCGTTTTTCGGCCACGCTCTGGATGTGGGCCAGCGCCTTGAGCAGCGTGGCGCGATCGGCCTTGAGCTTCATCGTATGGTCCCCAGCGCGCCCCGGCGGCCGGGGCTTTGGCGGCAATCTACCTGTGCGGGCGAATCGCGCAAATGGCTCCAGGCCGTGGAGGTTCCAGCGCGGGCCGTTTCAGGGCATCCTGCGGGCCAATCGACCTGCAACGGATCCGGGGCGGCGCCATTACCGATAACGCCAGAGGCGGCAAAAAAAGGAGGGCGGCGCCATGCCGGATCAATCAGCCCCAATCTTCCAGCCGGCGGACAGCCGGCGGACGCAGGACGCCATGATGTCCGGCTTCGGCAACCACTTCGCGACCGAAGCAGTGCCCGGCGCGCTGCCGGTGGGGCGCAATTCGCCGCAGAAGGTGCCGTTCGGGCTCTATACCGAGCAGCTATCCGGCACCGCCTTCACCATGCCGCGGGCAGAGGCCCGCCGAAGCTGGCTGTATCGCCTGCGCCCCACGGCCAATCATCCCGCGTTTGCGCCGTATGGCAGGGAGACCCTGCTGCGATCCGCGCCGTTCGATGAGGTGCCACCCTCGCCCAACCGCATGCGGTGGTATCCGTTCCCGCTGCCGGACGCGCCCACGGATTTCGTGGATGGCCTGACCACGTATGGCGGCAACGGGGATGTGGGTGCCGGCGCCGGCATCGCCATCCATGCCTTTGCGGCGAACAGATCCATGGTGGGCCGCGCCTTCAGCAGCGCCGATGGCGAGCTGCTGATCATTCCGCAATCCGGCACGCTTCGCCTTGTCACGGAATTCGGCATCTTCACGGTTGAACCTCAGCAGATCGCGCTGGTGCCGCGCGGCGTGCGGCTGCGCGCGGAGCTGCCGGATGGGCCGGCGCGCGGCTATGTGTGCGAGAATTACGGCGCGCTGTTCCGCCTGCCGGATCTGGGTCCCATTGGCAGCAACGGCCTTGCCAATCCACGCGATTTCGAAACCCCGTGCGCAGCCTTCGAGGATATCGATGCGCCTGCTGAGATCATCCAGAAGTTCCAGGGACGGCTGTGGACCACCACGCTGGATCACAGCCCGTTCGATGTGGCGGCGTGGCACGGCAACCTGGCGCCCGCGCGCTACGATCTGCGCCGCTTCAACACCATCAACACCGTCAGCTTTGATCACCCGGATCCATCGATCTTCACGGTGCTGACAAGCCCCACGGACACCGCCGGGCGCGCGAACTGCGATTTTGTTATTTTCCCACCGCGCTGGATGGTGGCTGAAGGGACGTTCCGTCCGCCGTGGTTCCACCGCAACGTGATGAGCGAATTCATGGGGCTGATCCATGGCGCCTATGACGCCAAGGCGGGTGGTTTCGCGCCTGGCGGGGCATCCCTGCACAACCAGATGTCCGGTCATGGCCCGGACCAGGCGAGTTACGCGGCCGCCGTGTCGGCGGAGTTGAAACCGCACCGCATCGAAAACACCATGGCTTTCATGCTGGAGAGCAGCGCCGTAATCCGCCTCACGCACTTTGCGGTGGAGACGCCGCTGATGCAGCTGGACTACGATGATTGCTGGTCCGGCTTCCAGAAGGCGCAGCTTCCGCCTTGAATGATCCGCAGGCTGCCATGCCGGTGCTGGACGAGACGCACGATCCGGCGCGCGAAAGCTGGGTGGCCAGCGCGCAGGGCCATGCGTGGTTCCCGATTCAGAACCTGCCGCTGGGTATCTTCAGTCCCGGACAGGGCCGTGCACGGCCAGGCGTGGCGATAGGGGATTTCATCCTGGATCTGCACGCTTTGGCTGGATCAGGGGCGTTCTCGCCCGTGGTGGCGGAGGCGCTGTCCGGCACCACGCTGAACGCGCTGATGGCGCTTCCGGCCGCGAAGCGGGTGGAACTGCGGCGTCGCGTGTCCGCGGTGCTGTCCGATCACACGGCCCGGCCCGCGATCGAAAACCTGCTGTATCCGGCGGCATCCTGCACGATGCACCTGCCGGCACGGGTGGGCGACTACACGGATTTCTATGCCGGCATCCATCACGCGGCCAGGATCGGCGCACTGTTCCGGCCTGACAATCCGCTGCTGGAGAACTACAAGCACATTCCCATCGCGTATCACGGCCGCGCATCTTCCGTGCGCGTGTCCGGCACGCCGGTGGTCCGCCCCTGGGGGCAGCAGAAAGCGCCTGGTGCGGACGCGCCGGACTTTGCCCCAAGCCGGCGGTTGGATTACGAACTGGAACTGGGCGTTTGGGTGGGCGCAGGCAACGCGCTGGGGCAGCCCATCCCCATCGGTGAGGCCGCCGGCCACATTGCGGGCCTCTGTTTGCTGAATGACTGGTCCGCGCGCGATGTGCAGGCGTGGGAATACCGGCCGCTGGGGCCGTTTCTGGCGAAGAACTTCCTGACCACGGTTTCGCCCTGGGTGATTACCATGGAGGCGCTGGCGCCCTTCCGCGTGGCGCAGCGGGCGCGCCCGGCCTCCGATCCCGCGCCGCTGCCGTATCTGTGGGACACCGGCGACCAGGCGAACGGCGCCTTCGCGATCCAGCTTGAGGCGCATATCCGCACGGATGCCATGCGGCTGGCGGGCCTGCCGCCGCACCGCATCAGCACCGGCCCGGCCACGAACATGTATTGGACGGTGGCGCAGATGCTGACCCATCACGCGTCCAACGGCTGCAACCTGATGCCAGGCGACCTGTTCGGCACCGGCACCATCGCGGCGGCGACCGATGATGGGTGCGGCAGCCTGATGGAGATCACGCGCGGTGGCACGGGGACGCTGCATTTGCCGAATGGCGAGACGCGCGGGATGCTGGAGGATGGGGATGAGATTGTGTTGAGTGCGACGGCGTTTGCGGAGGGAAGGGTTTCGATTGGGTTTGGGGGGTGTGTGGGGGTGGTGAGGGGGTAGGAAGGCCTTCTTTTTTGAAAAAAAGAAACAAAAAACTT
>CAZZYR010000189.1:0-5373 GCA_964658235.1 uncultured Acetobacteraceae bacterium
CGCGGACTCAATGGACAAAAGTTTTTTGCTTCTTTTTTTCAAAAAAGAAGACCTTGCCTTATCTCAAATGCTCAATCAGGAACGCCGCCCGCGCTTCATCCACCCGTGCCCGCAGCACCGGATCCGGCAATTGATGCGTCCCCGGCAGCAACAGCAGCTCATACGGCTTGCCCGCCGCAATCAGCGCCTGCGTCAGTTTCACCGTATTCTGGAAATACACATTGTCGTCCGTCAGTCCGTGCATGATCAGCAAAGGCCTGCTGAGCTGCGCGGCGTAGGTCAGCACATTGGTGACGCGGTAGGCTTCCGCATTGTCCTGCGGCGTGCCGAGATACCGTTCCGTATAGGCCGTGTCGTAGTCGGCGAAATCTACCACCGGCGCACCCGCCACGCCGGCCCGGAATATGTCCGGGCGCCGGCTGGTGGCCATGGCGGTGAAATACCCGCCGAAGGACCAGCCGGTGATGCCGGCGTGCGAGAGGTCCATCTCCGGAATGTCATGCGCCAGCGCCTGCAGCCCGTCGATCTGGTCCTGCAGCGGCGCATCGATGAAATTGAGTTTCGTCGCCCGCTCCCAATCATGGCCGCGCCCCGGCGTGCCGCGGCCATCGAGCGCTGCGACGATGAAGCCATGATCCGCGAGGCACTGGTTCTCCAGAAACTCCCTGGGATTACGCAGCACGGTTTTCGATGTGGGGCCACCATAGACGTAGAGCACGACAGGATAGCGGCGGCCTTGCACGGCGTTCGTGGGGCGCAGGATTGCCGCGTCCATCGCGCGTGCGCCGGCGGTGCGGAACTCCACGCGGGGAGTTGCCGCGGGCAGTTCCGCCACGCTCGGCAGCGTGGCAAGGACATGGCCCGCGCGATCCAGAACGTTTCTGGCGGCCGTGCCATCCGCGCCGTCCATGCGGTCCACCAGCACGGCGTGGCCATCGTCATTGAACGTGGCGTCATGCAGGCCTGGCGCGTCGGACAGCTTTGTTGCGGCGGCGCCGGAGAGGCTGACCCGATACAGCCCGGTGCCGAGCCGGTCCGGATTGGCGGTGAACGTGACCGCGCCGGTGGCCGGGTCCAGATCGTCGAAGGCCACGTAAGGCAGACCGGGCGGGCTGACGGCATGGTCCAGCGTGCCGTCCGCGTGGCGCAGCTCCAGCCGCCAGTGGCCGTCGCGTTCCGCGGCCCACAGGAAGCCGGAGCCATCCGGCAGCCAGGCGGGCAGCACGTGGCCGCCGGACAGGCCGAGAGCGTGGGCGGCTTCAAGATTGATCCAGGCGGGATCACGATCCTGCAGCAATGGCGTGGTCCGGCCGGTGGCGGGGTCCACCGCTAATACCGTCTCCTCCGTCTGGGCGCGGTTGAGCACGACGAGGCTCAGTTTGCCCGCCTTCGGCCAGATGACACGCGCCACGTAAGGCATCGCGGCCTGATCCCAGGAGATCCAGGTGGTTTGGCCGCCGTCGCGCGGGATGATGCCGAGGCGGACCTTGGCGTTTGGCGTGCCGGCGCGGGGATAGCGGAACGCCGTCGGCGGCTCGGCGGGATGTTCCGGATCAGCAATAAAGTGCTTCTCCACGCCGGTGCTGTCCGCGTCCTCATAGACCAGCCTTGTGCTGTCCGGGGACCACCACAGGCCGTCCGCACGGTCCAGTTCCTCGGCCGCGGCGAATTCCGCCAGGCCATGGGTGACGATGTCCGTGCCGCCGGTGGTGAGCGCACGGTCCCGTGCCGCGGCGAGATCGACCACGTGTACATCGTCATCCCGGACGCCTGCCACGAAACGGCCATCCGGCGAGAAATGCGGGGCGATCCAGCCGGCGCCGGGCACCGGCGTGCGACGGCCAGCCGGCAGGTCCAGCACGGAGAGATGGTCCGCCTGGGATATGAGCACGCGGTGGCCATCCTGGCTGAGCGCGAAATCCGTAATTCCCGTCAGCGTCATGCGGGCACGCTCGCGGCGAGCCTTCTCCTCCGTGCTTAAATGCTCCGGCGCCGCTTCCGGCTGCGCCAGCGCCGTCAGCGCGCGGCTGGCGACATCATAGGCGTACAGCCCCAATTTCGTGTCCCGCGCCCCGCTGCGCAGAAACAGCACGCGCTTGCCGTCCGGAGTCGGCAACGCCCGCTGCGGCTGCCCCAGCGTAAAATTCCGCGTCGCCGCCAGTGTTTGAAAACAGCCTTCCGCATGGGCTTGGGTTGCAAGGAAGGCGAGGCAGATGAGACGCTTCATGCGGCGGGCTGTAGCATTTCTTTTTTTAAAAAAAGAACCAAAAAACTTTTTCAGTGACCTCTGCAAGGGTGGCGAGGATCCAGAAGACTAAAGTTTTTCGCTTCTTTTTTCGAAAAAAAGAAGGCCTTGCTTCTTTTCACAAACTGGTGAGCCTCTGGTCCCCACCCGCCGGAGCCCACCATGCCACCCCCAGTGACCCAGATGCGCATCGGCGACGCCTTTGAACCCGGCGAAGCGGCCCCAACCGGCATCTTCAACCCCCGCACCGGCCAGGTCATCGCTCAAATCGCCGAAGCCTCCTCCGACCAAGTGGACCGCGCCGTGGACGCCGCCGCCGCCGCCTTCGACGCCTGGGCGCGCACCACCCCCGCCGAACGAGGCGCCTGCCTCCTGCGCCTCGCGGACCGCATCGAAGCCGCCGCGGCAGACTACGCCGATCTCGAATCGCTCGATTGCGGCAAACCCCGCCATCTCGTGCTGCGCGACGAAATCCCCGCAATCGTGGATTGTTTCCGCTTCTTCGCCGGCGCCGCCCGCTGCCTGCAGGCGCCGGCCGCCGGCGAATACCTCGCCGGCCATCTCTCCATGATCCGGCGGGATCCGGTCGGCGTGGTGGCCTCCGTGGCGCCCTGGAATTATCCGCTGATGATGGCCGCCTGGAAGATCGCCCCCGCTCTGGCCGCCGGCAACACCGTTGTTCTCAAACCCTCCGAACTCACGCCGCTCACTACCTTTCGCCTGGCCCAGGATACGGCGGACATCTTCCCGCACGGCGTTCTCAACGTGGTCTCCGGCCGCGGCGCCACCGTCGGCGAACGCCTCGCCACGCATCCCGCCGTGCGCATGGTCTCGCTGACCGGTGACATCGGCACCGGCCGCAAGATCCTCACCGCCGCCACCCCCACCATCAAGCGCACGCATCTGGAACTCGGCGGCAAAGCCCCGGTGATCGTGCTGGATGACGCGGACATAGCACGCACCGTGGATGCCGTGCGCAGCTTCGGTTTCTACAACGGCGGCCAGGACTGCACCGCCGCCTGCCGCATCTATTGCGCGGCGCCGATTTACGACCAATTCGTGGCCGAACTCGCCGCCGCCGTTGCCAGCCTGCGCTGTGGCGAAACCGATGATGAAAACCAGGATTTCGGCCCGCTCGTTTCCGAATCCCAGCGCGCCCGCGTCGCAGGTTTCGTCGATCGCGCCCGGGCTCTCCCGCATATCCAGATTGTCGCAGGCGGCGCCGCGCAGGATGGCAACGGATATTTCTACGCACCCACCGTCATCGCCGGCGCGCGGCAGGACGACGAAATCGTGCAGCGCGAAGTCTTCGGCCCCGTGGTGTCCGTCACCCGCTTCAACAATCTCGAGCAAGTGCTCGGCTGGGCCAATGACTCCGCCTACGGCCTCGCCTCCTCCGTCTGGTCGCAGGACGTCGGCCGCGCGATGGGCGTCGCGTCCCGCCTGCGCTACGGCTGCACCTGGGTGAACACGCACTTCATGCTCGTCAGTGAAATGCCGCATGGCGGCCTCCGCCAATCCGGCTACGGCAAGGACCTCAGCATGCTCGCGCTGGAAGACTACACCTGCGCCCGCCACATCATGGTCCGGATGTAGAACGATGACGCAGATCGAACCCGCCCAGGATGCGGACGCCGCCCGCCTCAGCGCGCTGGGCTACACCGTCCAATTCGAACGCACCATGTCGCTGTGGCAAAACTTCGCGCTCGGCTTCACCTATCTCTCGCCCGTGGTCGGCGTCTATTCCGTCTTCGCCCTGGGCATGACCGCCGGTGGCCCGCCCATGCTCTGGTGGTATCTCCTCGCCGGCCTCGGCCAGTTCATCGTCTGCCTCACCTTCTGCGAAGTCGTCTCGCAATATCCCATCTCCGGCGGCCTCTACCCCTGGGCGCGCCGGCTCGTCGGTGCACGCTGGGCCTGGATGGCCGGCTGGGTCTATGGCTGGGCATTGTTCACCAGCATCGCCGCCGTCGCCGCCGGCGCCGCCCCCTTCATCGCCCCGCTCCTGGGATTTGCCGCCACCCCCGCCAACACCGCCGCGCTGGCCATCGCCATCGTCGCCATCTCCACCCTGGTGAACCTGGCAGGCACAAAAGTCCTCGCGCGCGTCGCCATGTTCGGCTTCGTCTGCGAAATCCTCGGCGCCCTGGTCGTCGGCACCTACCTGCTGCTCTTCCAGCGCCACCAGAACATCGGCGTCCTGTTCAACAGCTTCGGCGCCGCACATGGCGGCAGCTATGCGCCCGCCTTCCTCGCCGCCGCCATCGTCGGCCTCTTCACCTGCTACGGTTTCGAAGCCTGCGGCGACGTCGCCGAGGAAACACCCAACCCCGGCACCGCCGTGCCGCGCGCCATGCGCAGCACAATCTATGTCGGCATGGGCGCCTCCATCTTCGTGGGCCTGGCGATGGTGCTGGCGCTGCCAGATATCGCCCGCGTCGTCAGCGGGCAGGAGGACAACCCCATCGGCCTCATCCTGCTCACCGCCTTCGGACCCCTCGGCGCCAAAGCCGTCGTCGCCGTCGTCATGGTCTCCTTCATCTCCTGCATCCTCAGCCTGCAAGCCGCCTCCAGCCGCCTGATCTACGCCTACGCCCGCGACGAAATGATCGCCGGCAGCGCCTGGCTGCAAAAACTCTCGGCCGGCACCCACATGCCTGCGCGCGCGCTGGCCCTCTCCGGCCTGATCGCCGCCACCATCCTCGTCTGCGGCATGTTTTTCCAGGACGTCGTCGCCACCATCGTCAGCTTCGCGGTGATCGGCATCTACGCGGCCTTCCAGATGATCGTCGCCGGCGCGCTCTACGCGCGGCTGCGCGGCTGGACCCCCTCCGGCCCTTTCACGCTCGGAAGCTGGGGCATGGCCATCAACGCCGCCGGCCTCGCCTGGGGCGTCGCCGCCATCGCGGACATCGCCTGGCCGCGCACCCCGGACCAGCCCTGGTACAGCAACTTCGCCATGCTGCTGACCGTCGGCGTGGTGATGGGCAGCGGGCTGATCTACATGCTGGCGCTCAAACCATACGCGCGAGGGACGGCGCCGGCGGGGGATGCGTCGCGGAAGTAGAAGGCGAGGCCTTCTTTTTTGAAAAAAAGAAGCAAAAAACTTTTACGAATGCTGTCGCGGA
>CAZZYR010000190.1:0-5368 GCA_964658235.1 uncultured Acetobacteraceae bacterium
AGCGGTTCGAGCGCGGGATTGATCAGGCGCTGCTGCCGGATGCGGTGGAGGCGGCGACGGCGATGATTTTGGAACTGTGCGGCGGGGAAGCCGGCACGGTGGTGTCCGCGGGGGCGGAACCCGCGTGGCGGCGGCAGGCGAGCCTGCGGTTCGAGCGGCTGGCGGGGCTGGGCGGGGCGGAGATCTCCGACGCGGCGGCTTCGGAGATCCTGGAGCGGTTGGGGTTTGCCTCGGTTGGGCGGGAGAACGCGCGGATCACGGTGGCGGTGCCGTCCTGGCGCAACGATGTGGCGGGCGCGCCGGGGCTGGACCAGCCGGCGGACATGGACCCGGCGCGGGCACGCGATGCAGCGGCCGGAGCGGCGCTGATCGAGCCGGAATGCGATCTGGTGGAGGAGGTGCTGCGCATCGCCGGGCTGGACGCGATCCCGGCGGTGTCCCTGCCAGTGAGCGACGCGGTGCCGCGCGCGGCGCTGACCGGGCGGCAGGCGCGGACGGCGTCAGCGCGGCGGATCCTGGCGGCACGCGGGCTGGTTGAATGCGTGACATATAGCTTTGTGGCGGGTGATCTGGCGCGCCGGTTCGGCGGCGGCGCGGAGAGCCTGACCTTGAAGAACCCGATTGCGGCGGACCTGGACCAGATGCGGCCCTCGCCGCTGGCGAGCCTGGTGGAGGCGGCGGGGCGCAACGTGGCGCGCGGCGCGCCCGGCGGCGCGATGTTCGAGATCGGGCCTGGATATTCCACAAGCGGGCAGATGCTGGTGGCGGCCGGGCTGCGCATGGGGCCGCCGCCAAGGCAGTGGCAGGCGGCGAGCGCCGTTTCCGATGCGATGGCGGCGAAGGCGGATGTGTGGGCGCTGCTGGCGGCGTGCGGCGTGCCGATGGAGTCCGTGTCCGTGAGCGCGGATGCGCCGGCGCATTTCCATCCCGGGCAGTCCGGCACGGTCAGGCAGGGACCGAAGATTGTGCTGGCACAGTTCGGCGCGCTGCATCCCGCGCTGGCGGACGCGCTGGGCGTGGCGTCTCCGGCCGCCGGGTTCGAGATCTTCCTGGACGGCATTGCGGATCCGAAGCGGCGGCGGCGGGGGGCGCCGGTGCTGTCCGCGCTGCAGCCGGTGGCGCGCGATTTCGCGTTCCTGGTGGCCGAGGATGTGCCGGCGGAGACGGTGCTGCGGGCGGCACGCGGGGCGGACCGGGCGCTCGTTTCGCAAGTGGGATTGTTTGATGTGTTCGCCGGCCATACGGTGCCATCTGGCAACAAATCTCTGGGCGTGGAGGTTGTATTCCAGCCGGTGGACCGCACACTGACGGACCAGGACATAGAGGCGGCGTGCGCGCGCGTGGTTCAGGCGGTGGTGAAGGCGACAGGCGGGCAACTGAGATAGGAGCTTAATCGGTTTGAGCGATGGAGGGCATGGGGAGCACTGGGGACCAAACCGCGCGCATGACGATTCATCGGCCAGCACCATACAAACGCTGGTTGGCGGATTCGCGCATGATTTGAACAATGTCCTGACGGTGATCGTCGGCAACGTCGCGCTGGCGGAACGCCACGCGGCGGGCAATCCCAAACTGATCCGGCTGCTGGCGAACATGCGGATGGCGACCGACCGTGGTACTGTGCTGGCCCAGGGGCTGATGGCGCTGGTGCCTGGCCATGCGCCGGACCCGGCCACGCTGCCGGGCTTCAGCGAACCGACCGCACGCAGCCGTATCCTGGTGGTGGAGGATGATCCGAGCGTGGCCGAGGTGGCCGTGGCCGTTCTGGAGGATATGGGACACGCGGTGGATCTGGGGAGCGATGCGGCAACCGCGTTGGCAATGTTGCAGGCGGGCACCTACGATTTGGTGTTCTCCGACATCGTGATGCCGGGCGGGATGAGCGGCATCGAACTTGCCGAAGTGATCGCCGTGAAGTTCCCTGATCTGCCCGTTCTGCTGGCGACGGGCTTCAGCACCGCGGCGCTGGCGCCGGGTGCGCTCCGGTTTCCGGTTCTGGCCAAGCCCTACAGCGTGCAGGAGTTGAGCCGGCGGGTGACCCAGATGCTGCCGGTTCAGCCCGGCTTCTGAAGGCCGGCTTTGAGACCTGGAAGATCCCGGCAGGCACTCGGCCCGTTCACAATCCACGGTTGAATATTGCTGGCTCCTGACCTCTTTCATGAGCACCTTGTGCGGGCGGGAGGGATTGTTTGCCGGCCGTGCCGCCCAGGACGATCGGGCGCGCGCCCGGTCCGCAGCCGCCGCGATCGGCGGCAGCCTGGACCGGGAGGCGGCGGCACGGGATGCCGCCGTGCGCCATCATACGGGCGAGGTGGAGCAGCAGCGGGCGCGCGATGCCGTCGAGGTGCCGGCCTATTTCCGGCGGCGCTGGCCACGCACAAGGCCGTGCAGATGGCCGGGCTGACGGCGGAGATACCGTCCGAGGGCGAGGGCGAGGCCACCTCACTTGATTTGGAACCGGCAGTTGGGCACAGGTGTGCAATGGCGAGCCCCGGTATCTCAATTTCAATAGCAATGACCAGCTATAACGGTGCTCGATTCATTGCTGAGCAGCTCAAGAGTCTTTTAAGTCAAACAATTCGGCCAGAAGAGATCATCGTATGTGATGATCAATCTCTGGACGGCACAGTGGACATCGCGCGCAACTTGGCCAAACACGCCGACATCCCAATCGTGGTCTCGGTGAATGAGAGCCGGCTGGGCTATCGAGCTAACTTCATGCGCGCAGCTTCGTTGTGTTCGGGCGAGCTAATTGCGTTCTGTGACCAGGATGATGTATGGCGCGCGGACAAACTTGAGATCGTGGCTCGTGCGTTCTCGGACCGCGACGTTCTTTTAGTTTTCCACAACGCGGAACTTGTAGACGAGGGTCTCCGGCGGCTGGGCCATTTCGTTCACAATACGGAAAGCTCCCCCCAAGTGACTGGTCGCCTGGGACGTAACCCATGGAATGCCCCACTTGGGTTCACCCAGACTTTTCGAAAGGAGCTGCTGCAGTTCTCTACATTGAGACTACAAACGGAGGATCCCTTTGCACCCTCCGAGCATCTCGCACATGACCAGTGGATACCACTTCTAGCCGGAGCGTTTGGCAAGACGGCCTATGTCGCCGAAATTCTGGCTGACTACAGGCAGCACGGCACCAACCTGTATGGTAGAGCTATCGTCCGGAAGTCAAAAGTATCCAATTTGATGCACCGTATGATGAAATACAGCGATTATGAACGCCTCTCCCGCGTAGCCAGGAAGATCTCCCATGTGTTCGAGGCAGACCAATTTGCATTGTCATCGGACCGCGCGTCAGCAGCAGAAGATGCTCGGCACCGGTATGCCGCCCTAGCGGACTATTATGCCGACCGAGCAAAAGTTTATGTCGCCAAGGGGTCCATCGAGCGAGCCCGCGCATGGAACAAGTTGCAGCGGCTTGGCGCGTACGCCCCTGGACACCCGATTTCCTTCCTAGGCAAGTCCTTCGCTCGGGACTTGTTGGCAGGTGTCCTATTAGGTGGCCCTGAGAAGACAGGACGTTCTTCAGCTTACTACACAGATCACGATGACTCGCTCGCTTTTGGTCCGTTGGAATCATAGATCTGCGGATACGCTCCGCGCCATCATCGTGATGCCGGGCGGGATGAGCGGCATCGAGCTTGCCGAACTGATCGGCGTGAAGGTCCCTCATCTGCCCGTTCTGCTGGCGATGGGCTTCAGCACCGCGGCGCTGGCGCCGGGTGCGCTCCGGTTTCCGGTTCTGGCCAAGCCCTACAGCGTGCAGGAGTTGAGCCGGCGGGTGACCAGATGCTGCCGGTTCAGCCCGGCTTCTGAAGGCCGGCTCTAAGACCTGGAAGATCCCGGCAGGCACGCGGCCCGTTCACAATCCACGGTTGATTATTGCTGGCTTCTGATCTCTTTCATAATTTTGTGGAATAATGTCGGGGTTTAAACAAATTCTATTTCATATGGTTTTGATGTGGATTAAGGTCCCCCGCGCCGCGTGGAATTCACGCGCGGCTGTTTCAATCTTGGGGGCCACATCGTGCTTGAACGAATACCACACCTTGCTATCGTTATTATGGCGGCGATCGCCAGCTCTGCGGCGTGCGCTCAGGAATCGACCACCGCCATCACCGGGGGCGGATCAGCTTCCGCGGCCGCGGATTATTACAATGAGTTTGCGACGTTCAACGCCGGCCGGGCCGCTGGCGCCGCAACGTTCGCCAACCCGGCGCCGGCTACCGGGCAGAACATTTTGTATTGGGCATCGGGCGGGTCTGGCCAGACGGCGTTCCTGAACAATGACCTGAGCTGCGACTCCAACAAGGTGCTGAACCAGAACGGCGGCAACTGTTCCGGCACGGTGGGCGGGGCTGCGTCCGTGAGCTACGCGGCATCCGACTCGCCGCTGACCAGCACACAGATTTCCGGCTGGGCGACCAGCCCCGTCGGACAGGCTGCCGCAGGGAACCTGATCCAGATCCCGTCCATGGGCACGGGCGAGGCGATCCCGATTGTCAATTCCAAGGTGACCGCCAATGGTCAGGTGAGCCTGACGGATGGCGATTTGTGCGGCATCTTCTCCGGCAAGATCACGGATTGGAGCAAGACGACGGCCAAGGCCGGCCTCGCGGCGGGACCGATCTTCGTGGTGTATCGAAGCGATACCTCGGGTGCGACGTTTCTGTTCCTGAACCACCTGTCCGCCGTGTGCACGACAGCGAATTCGAATTTCGCGCCCGTGACGCCCAGCACCACGTTCGCGAGCGTGTTTCCGAACGGTGTGGTGCCGGCCAACTTCGTGGGCGTGAAAGGCTCGCTGGGGGTGGCGAACTACCTGTCGAGCCAGGCTGGCGTGACGGTGACATCCGCGATCGGGTATGTGACGCCGGACTACACGACCGTTGATCCGAAGAGCAACGTGGTGCTGGCGAACGGCCAGCCCAGCCCGCTGGTGGTGGCGGCGCTGAAGGCCAGCGCGAAGAGCTTCCTGCCGACGGTGACGAACATTGCTCTGGCGCTAAACCACCCGAAGCTGGGGCAGAACCTGACGCCACCCACGACGGCCACCGATGGCGCCAACCCCAGCAACTACGTGCCGGTGATCCAGACGGTGTCCGAAGGTTATCCCATCGTGGGCTACACGACGTTCGACCTACCGCAATGCTATGCCAGCGCGACGATCAAGGCCGGCGTGCTCGCATTTTTGCGGGCGCATTATTCGACGGCGGCGGCCTACCAGACGTCCATCCATAATAACGGACTGGTATCGATTACAAACAGCGGGGCGCGGGCGTTCGCCACCGTGATCAAGAACGCGATTCTCTCGAACAAGAACGGCTGGAAAGTGGATATCGGCGATGCGACGGCCTGCAAG
>CAZZYR010000191.1:0-5358 GCA_964658235.1 uncultured Acetobacteraceae bacterium
GACCGCGTCATCCATATCCGCCAAGTCCGCGCGTATGGGGACGTAATTCACCCAAGGCTTGAGATCATCGTAATACCACTGCCGAAATCCGTGCTCGGATTCCACGCGTAACACGCAGGCTCCGCTCAGCAGCGCGCAGAACAGCGCGCTCCAGGCGTTGCTGTTGCCGTCTATCACCAGAATCGCCTTGCAGGACGCGAATGCTGTGCGATCCGCCGGCGGCCGACGCAGGCCAGCTTCCTCAATGCGGGCGTGCAACTCCGGATCATCAAGCTGGGCTAGATTGGAGATGCCGACATCATAATAGGCAGAATGGGGCGACAGCCTCGCTCTTTGGCACATCTCCAGGCGCGGCAGCCAGGTAAAGTCGTCGGGCTCGCCGTGTGCCGGCGGCGCGTGGCGGCGATCTCCTGTGGTGGCACCGCGCCAGAACACCACGGGCCGGCGATCGTGCCAGGCAAGGCCAAGGCCGGAAATCATGTGGCGTTCGGCGTCGTGGCCCGCGCTCGCAATAAATTCGAAATCCGGCAGCAGGAACGTTTTTGGATTGGCGGAGCAGAAACTCACGCTGCCGTCGCGCAAGCCCGTATCCCCCAACTCCGCGACGAACTGGCAGGAATCCAATGGTGCCCATGCGAGCATTGCTTCCATGACGTAGATCAGCGCCGTTGCCCGCAGCATCAATTGCCCTGGATCGGTTTGGGCCGAATCGATGTAGAGCGTAGTGCCGGCATCGCCGGCATCAATGGCAACGACAACGGCCTCGGCGTTGGGCCCATCTTCTGGGCGGCGGTGGAAGGCGAAACGGAAGCTCTCTTGCAACCCCGCAGTGGTACGATACTCGTCGAGCGCCGCGTTGGCTACGTCCTTTAAGCCGGCCGCCGGAGCGTGAGTCAAAACTGTGTCGTTGAAGTTGCCGGTGGCATCGATCACGGCTTGCCTGGCGTCCCCGGTCCGGTCTCGCGGCGACAGGCTCTTTATCCGAACGAGCAAAGCTTCGATGGGCGCTCCGGAGGAGCTGCTGCAGACATCACCGCCGGCGCAGGGGCCGGACTGCGTTCCATCCGTGAAATAAGCCTCATAGGCGATTTCGACCTCGGAGTCGGCATCGTCCTCCGCAAAGATGCGAACGCCATACAGCGGCTTAGCCCTGCCCCGCGTGCCAAGAAATTCGCCATCCTTGGCGGCTTGAGAAAGCGCGCCGCCTTCCAGGACCACCTGATAGGACAGGCTTTGCCGCGGCAAGTCCGGCTCAAAGAATATCCCAAGGCCTTCGATGGCCAAGCCGCTCCCCGGCTCACCTGCCCAGGCGCCGGCGGGGACATCAACGTCGCCCGTCGCTTCGAGATGAGCCAGGATCAGAGTTTGCTGGCCGGATGCGCGGCGGAGCATGGTGGTAGGCGTCGCTTCCGCCACCCCGAAGATGGCAGCATATCGCTCGAGTAACAGCGCCGTGTAGCGCTCGGCGCTGTCGCGGCTCAAATAGGCCTGCGCAAACCGCCTGCCCTCTTCAGCAATGCGCGCGAAGGCTGCGGGCAAATTGGCTTCCTGCGACAGGATGATCTCAACATCCTCGTCCTTCGACACGGGCACGTAATGCAGCCATGGCTGCATGCCGGCAAAATAATAGAGCGAATCAGGCGAATCGTATTTCAGCAGGACACAGTTGCTTCGCAGGGCCACCGCCACGCGGGCGCAGGTTGCGCCATTGCCGTCCATGGAAATCAGCATGCGGTTCCGCATCTGCTCCTCCCAGGTCAGCGTGGGTTTCTGACAGAACGGCTGGGCGCGGAGGATATCTGCGGCGCCAGCCTCGCATTGCACGATATTCGGCAGGCGGAAATCGACGCGCTCGTGGCTGTCGAAAAATGCCGCCGCGCGAAGCCTTGGCAAGGAGAGCGCGCGCGCCACGTCCGGTGTGATGATGCCGCCAGATGTCGAACCGGCGAAGACCGCACTGGGCGACTTGTCCATGTAAGCGGTCGTGTCGTCCAACTCGCCGCTCTCGAAGAACGCATGGTCCAGCAGATCGACGTCCGGCAGCAGGAGCGGGCGTTCGCCGAGCCCTTTTTGGAAACCGAACACCGGGAATTCGCCGATGTCGCTGACCAGATCGTCCACCGATACGCACAGGATCGTGGATAGATCTGGCGGCAGCCGCATGACGACGGATTGCAGGAACCGCAAATAGGCCTCGGCACGCTCGGCCTGGATCGCGGGCGGCGCCACACCCTCCGGCTTGTCGTCCATGCTGACCAGGCCATTACGGATCCGGAAGATGAAGGCCCAGGGCGTAGTTTCGTTGAGTTCCTCGTAAGTGGCGCGTGCGGCGTCTAAATCCACCGAGCCAGGCGCAAACGGCGCCGTCTGGCTGAGCGCCCAGCTTTGTAGAATGGCATCGATATCGGTCTCGTCCGCATCATCGCGCTGGGGGATGGGTTCGGGCCGGGTTTCGTCCAGCAACCGCTCCAGGAGCGCACTCAGTCCAGGCGGCCCGTTACACTCAAGCAGATCGGCCACGTCCCGCTCAAAGACATCCTGCGCCGGCTCGTAGCCGGAGATCTGGCGGTGCGCCGCCAATGCCATAATTTCCGCCACACGGCGTGCCCGCGGCGGCCAGGGAATTGTGTTCAGCAGCGCGCTGCTGCGCGGCTCGGCAAGCACCAGTTCTGTATCGGTGCCGCCCAGGGAAACGGTGTAGCCGGTGGCGGCAGCGCCTTCCTGTCCAATCCTGGCGGGCCAGCTCGTTTGAAGATCGATGTCGATGCCATCGACCTGGACGATGAAGCCTTCGAGCAGCCGGACCGCGCCGCGGCGGAACACCCGGCGGGTTGCACGGTCAATCCACATGCCGCCGAGTAGTCCGGCAAGGTCCTCCACGCCCGTGGCGGTGACCGGCAGGAAGCTCTCCCAGATGTCGGCTTGTTCTCTGTCGAAGCTCAGTTCCGGCAGGTCTGGAGGCGCGCTCAGCATTTGGCCGTAGCGTGCAACCGAGACGCGACGGCCCGCGACTGAGGATACGGTGAGCGGCCCAAGCATACTTTGGATGCGCCGCGGAGCCTCCGGCGGCTCGCGACCAATGTCCAGGTCCAGCGGCGCGGTGTCAGCTTCCTTCACGCCAATCGGCAGGTGCACCAGTCCGCCGCCGTTCTGCCGCAGGCAGACGAGCGTTCCGTGCCAGGTCAGTAGCAGCATGAAAGTTCCCGAAAAGACGTGACCCGCAGGGAAGACGCGGGCCGCGCGATCGTCAACCCGCGGACAGAGGGCTTATCCCACCCCGGCTGCATGCTGACGGCTGGCGCCGGGCGCTTACCGATGCTAGCGGGCGCGAAAGCCCCGAGGAGCCATCCCATGAGCGCCATTGCCGATATCGTCGCCCGCGAAATCCTTGATAGCCGCGGCAATCCCACGGTTGAAGTGGATGTGATTCTGGAGAGCGGAGCGGTGGGGCGCGCGGCGGTGCCGTCGGGTGCGTCCACCGGCGCGCATGAGGCGGCGGAATTGCGGGACGGGGATGCCGGTCGGTATGGCGGCAAGGGCGTGCTGCAGGCGGTGGAGAACGTGCAGGGCGAGATCTTCGATGCGTTGGGCGGCATGGACCCTTCCGCGCAGATCAACATCGACCGGGTGATGATCGACCTGGACGGCACGGCCAATAAGAGCCGGCTTGGTGCCAACGCGATCCTGGCGGTGTCCCTGGCCACCGCGAAGGCAGCCGCCGAGGAGGTGGGGCAGCCGCTGTATCGCTACGTTGGCGGGATCTTCGCGCGGGTTCTACCGGTGCCGATGATGAACATCCTCAATGGCGGCCAGCACGCAGATAACCCGATCGACATCCAGGAATTCATGATCCAGCCGGTGAGTGCCGCGAGCATCGCGGACGCGGTGCGGATGGGTTCCGAAATTTTCGCCCAGTTGAAGAAAGGTCTCAAGGCGGCCGGGCACAACACGAATGTGGGCGACGAGGGAGGGTTTGCGCCAAACCTATCAAGTGCGGACGAGGCGCTGGCGTTCTGCGCGCGCGCAGTGGAGGCGGCCGGCTACCGGCTGGGCGAGGACATCACCTTCGCGCTGGACTGCGCGAGCACGGAGTTCTTCCGCGACGGACAATACCGGATGGAGGGCGAAGGCCGCGCTTTCGATGCCGAGGGCATGGTGGCCTATCTGGCCGAACTATGCGGCCGCTATCCGATCGCCTCGATCGAAGATGGATGTGCGGAGGATGACTGGGAGGGCTGGCGGCATCTGACGGAGGTTCTTGGTGCGAAGGTCCAGCTGGTGGGGGATGACCTGTTCGTGACCAATCCGGCGCGGCTTGCCCGCGGGATCACGGAAGGGTCGGCTAACTCAATTCTGGTGAAGGTCAACCAGATCGGCACTTTGACGGAGACGCTGGAGGCCGTGGAGATGGCCCAGCGCGCCGGTTACACCGCGGTGATGAGCCACCGGTCCGGCGAGACGGAGGACTCCACGATCGCTGACCTGGCGGTGGCGACGAATTGTGGACAGATCAAGACAGGGTCCTTGAGTCGGAGCGACCGGACGGCGAAGTACAACCAGTTGATGCGTATAGAGGCGGAGTTGGGGGCAAGCGGAGTTTACGCTGGGCGCTCGATTTTGAGGGGGTAAGCAGGCCTTCCTTCTGAAAAAAAATTTGTCCGTGCTACCGCGCACTCGATGAACAAAAGTTTTTTGGTTCTTTTTTTCAAAAAAGGACCGCTTGCTTTTCTCCTGCAACCACGTTCGCCATTCCTCGTTTTGACGACGAGACACCGCAATAGGAGTAAAGCTTATGGTTGACGAAAACCGGGTGACCGGCGCGCTGCATAAGGCCGAGGGCGCCATCAAGGAAGGCTTCGGCAAGCTCACCGGCGACAAGAAGACCGAAGCAGAAGGCGCGGCGCTGAAGAACAGCGGCAAGGTCGAAAACGCCGTTGGCGGCGCCAAGGACACGGTGCGCGACGCACTCAACAAGTAAGGCTGCCTTCCCGGGAGCGTTAAACGCTCCCGGGCTCCAATAACGGCTCGCCAGACCTGAGCGCCATCTGGCGATCAGGCTATCGCTCACTCTTGCTAAATCGACCTTCATCGGTCATATCCCGCTCGTTGGCGCCCAGGTGCCGGCAAATTCACACGCGGGAGCACTTTCCTGGGGCGTTTTAGCCCCATGATCCGGTGCCGTAAGGCTATCTCCCGCGGAGGTTCAACCGGACTAACTGGAAAGGAACCGCCACTCATGGCGATGCCCGATTTCTCCCTGCGTCAGCTTCTGGAAGCCGGCGTTCACTTTGGCCACCACACCCGCCGCTGGAACCCGCGCATGGCGCCGTTCCTCTTTGGCGTGCGCAACCAGGTCCA
>CAZZYR010000192.1:0-5355 GCA_964658235.1 uncultured Acetobacteraceae bacterium
TGGCGAGGTTGGGCGGGGCAAATCGATGCTCATGGACCTGTTTTTCGAGCGCGCGTTGGTGGCCCGCAAGCGCCGTGTTCATTTCCACCGGTTCATGCAGGAGGCACACGCGCGCATCCACGCCTGGAAGGCCACAAATCCGGAAGGCGAGGACCCGATCCCTCCGCTCGCGGACCGGATCGCAAGCGAGGCCGCGTTGCTCTGCTTCGACGAGTTCCAGGTCAACGACATCGTGGACGCAATGATCCTGGGCCGGCTGTTCGCGGCCTTGTTCGACCGCGGCGTGGTTGTCGTCGCCACGTCCAATACCGCACCGGCCGACCTTTTTCGCGGCCGTCCGGGCCGCGATGCGTTCCTGCCCTTCATCGCCCTGATCGAGGATCGGCTGGAGGTGATGCACTTGCAGGGGGAGCGGGATTTCCGCCGGGCACGCTTGCGCGGCATGGCCGTTTGGCACGTGCCCATCGGCGCGCGCGCGGACGCCGCCCTCGATGAAGCGTTCCGGCAACTGACCGGCGGCGCTGCCGCGGCGCCGGACCGGCTGTTTGTAATGGGACGCACCCTGCATGTGCCGCTGGCGGCTGCGGGCGTGGCTAGATTCGATTTTTCCGTGCTTTGCGGGTCGGCACTGGGTGCAGGGGATTACCTCGCACTGGCCACGCATTTTCACGCCTTGGTGCTGGACGGCGTGCCGCGCCTGTCCCCGGAGAACTACGATGAGGCACGGCGGTTCATCGTGCTGGTGGATGCACTCTACGACCATCGCGTGAAGCTGGTGGCTTCAGCCGATGCGTTGCCAGACGCCCTCTACATGCGGGGCGAAGGCGCGGATGCCTTTGAACGGACGGCTTCCCGGCTGGAGGAAATGCAAAGCCAGACCTACCTGGCAATGGCGCACCTGACGTAGCCGAACGTATCCTACACCGCAGGGGCAGGTCCCCGCTTACGCTGCATCCTCTCGCCGATCCCGTATTTTCACATAGGCCAACGCGCAGTGCTCATCGCAGTACGGCTTTCCCGCCACGGCATCGACGTCGCAAAAGCGGAAGCTGCGCGTCCCAGGTTCGCCGATCGGCCAGCAGCAGGGAACCGTGCGTGCGGCGGATCGGAAGGTCGGCACGGCGCGCAGAACAGGTGCGGGCCGTTCGATCGCCGGACGGTCGAGCAACGCCCGCTCCGCAAAACGCGGCGGCTCAATCACCGGCATCGGCGCCAGCGACGCACTCAAGGCCGGCAAGGTGGAGCCCTGAACCCGGCGTGGCTGGCGCCGGCGTGGCGCCTTTTCGCCGTCCCTACGTATAGGGGAGGGGCGGGAGGCGAGATTCAACCGGTGCGCCTTGCCGACCACGGCGTTCTTGGACACCCCCATGCGGCGCCCGATCTCGGCTGTGGAGTGCCCCTCTGCCCATAGCGCGCGAAGGCGGCTGATCGCGTCTTCGTTCCACTCCATCTTGCGTCTCCCTGGTGGTGTTTCCACTAGATGATGTGACCAACCTGACCTAATTTTTGGTCAAGCTCAACCACGGAAACACACAAAGTTGTGGACAACTTTGGCGGGCAACACAAAATATGGTGGGTTTAATCCCCGGCTACGTCTGGGAGATGGCTTAACCGATGCGTGCGCGAACCGTTGTGAAGTCCGGTGCTGTCGGGTGCCCCGTCCCGGCGATCGTCCCATCCTCAGTCCGCACCAGTTGGCAAGTGGCCATACCGCTGGCTCGTGCCGCATCCAGCTCCTCCTCCACGTCCGACAGGAAGAGGATGTCGCCACACGGCAGGCCGATAGCGCGGGCAATATCGCGATAGCTGGACTCCTCCCGCTTACCGCCGACGCGCGTATCGAAAAATCCACGAAACAGCTCGGCAAGGTTGCCTGCGTCCGAGTGGCGGAAGAGCAGCCGCTGTGCCGCCTCCGAGCCTGACGAATAGATGTAGAGGCGGAGACCGCTTGCCTGCCAGCTGCGCAGCACGGGCGGCACGTCCGCATAAACGCGTCCGATCAGCTCGCCTCTGGCATAGCCTTCATTCCAGATCAGGCCCTGCAAGGCCTTCAGCGGCGTCACCTTCTCGTCGCGATCCATCCAACCGAGCAGCGCCTTCAGGACGGGCTGGCCAGGCGCCAGGCTGCATGTCTCGGCGACGGCCGAACGGACATCCGGGCGGTCAGTGTGCTCTTGCAAAAACGCCGCAAGCCGCGCGCGGGCATAGGGAAACAGCGTATCGCGCACGAATGCGATCGGCGTCGTGGTCCCCTCGATATCCATCAGGATTGCCGCGGGACGGCCGTGCTCTGACACGTGGCCGAAATCAGCCGGCAGGGAACAGGGCGCTGATCGGGTCGCCGGTGTAGTGCGGGGTCCAGCCGGACGTGTCCGTGAAGATCCGCAGCACGGTCGCGTGCGGCTGTTCGCCCGCGTCAAACCAGTGCTTGATTCCGGCCGGCACGCTGATCAGGTCGCCCGCCGTGCACAGGGCATCGTAGACCCGGCCGTCCGTGTGAAGGATGAAATGGCCGTCGCCCTGGATGAAGAACCGCACCTCGTCTTCGGTGTGGATGTGCTCGTCGATGAATTTGCGCCGTATGGCCGGATACGCGTCGTTGCCCGGCCGCAGGCGCAGGACGTCTGCCGAGCCCGCGCCACCGTCTTTCATCAAGGCATCCAGATGCGGCCGGTAAGCGGCAAGGATCTCATCGGACGGCGCGTCCGGATCAACGGCCACCGGCTGCTCCCAGCGTTCAAAGCGCACGCCGATGCTGGCCAGCGCGGCGGCAATGGCCGACGGCTCCTCGATCCGCAACTCAGGCTGGCCGGGCGTGGTATCCGGGGTGACGGTCAATCGGCTCATGATGCGCTCTCCAAACGTGGCCGCTCGATCTGGCGGCGGGCAAGCTCGCATTCCAACAGGAACTCGAGCGCTTCCAGGCGCGCCAGCGCGGCGTTCATATCCGGCGCCCACACGTACGCGCCATGGCCCCTGATATAGTAGCCCATTGCGCAGCCAGCCAGATGAGGCTCGATCACGCCGGCGAGGCGGCCAATATCCTGGTCGTTGGCGAACAGCTTCAGGCCGAGCGTCGTGTCGTGGGTGGATTGCCCGGCGAACGCCTTGAACAGCTCGAAACCGGTGAAGACTATCTCCGCATCCGGATGAAGCAGAGAGAGAACCGTGCCGGCGACTGAATGGCCATGCAGCACGGCGCATGCGTCCGGAAACATCCGGTAGATTTGGCAATGGAGCAAGGTTTCGGCACTTGGCTTGGCGCCCTCCGTCAAGGACCGGCCATCCAGTGCCACCTCGATCACCGCGCTGGCGTCCAGAAAACCTTTGTGGCCGCCGCTGCGCGTGATGGCAATCCTCCGGCGTGCACCGCCGCCCGACCCCTCAAAGCAGACGCTGATATTGCCGGCCGTGGCCGGCACCCAGCCGCGCTGGTCCATGCGGCGCCCGGCCTGGATGATATCCTGCTGAACGCCGGCCGGAATGGCCGTCAAGGATCAGACCGGGTGGACAGTGCTTGGCGCGCGCGGTGTGGCCGGCTGCGCGGTGGCCGCGGCGGGCGCGTTCGGCGCTGCGATGGAGCCTGGCGGCCGCTCTGCCGTAGCTTCCATGGAAACATCGTCTTCGTCGGCCATGTTTTTCTTGAACGCCTTGATCCCCTTGGCAAAGTCGCCCATCAGTGTGCTCACCTTGCCGCCGCCGAACAGCAGCAGGACGATCGCCAGCACGACCAGCCAGTGCCAGATGCTCAAACCACCCATTCTATCCTCCGTGCGTCTCGATCGGACGCCTGCTTCTAGGCCATAACGGCAAAACACTCATCTTCGCACATGGCGCAGCCCGGCCTGTCTTGCAACATGGCGTCTGTATTCACCGCGCTCGCCAGCCGCACCTAAAGCGCGGCCCGGAATGCGATAATCACCTGCTCGGCTTCGTCCACCTCGAACTTCAACGCCCTGGCGGCCACCCCATGCTGGAAGCCACCGCGCGCCAGGCTCGCCAGTTCCCGCCGCAGCAGTTCCGGCGTCGCGTCCTTGCGCCGCCATGGCCCCATGCGGCGCTTGCGGGCGTGGATCAAGGCCGCGGCAAGCTCCTGGTTTGGGTCCGGTGGGGAGGCCGCCGCCGCCAGCGGGGCCGGCACGCCGCGGCTGGACAAATGGGCGCCAATCGCGCGCCTGGATCGGCCGGCACGAGCCAACGATCTGGCACGTGAGCGCGCGAAATCCGTGTCGCTGACTGCCCCGGAGCCAACCAGCCGGCTCACCAGTGCAGTGATATCGGCGCGCGCCTGTTGCGTGACACGCTCGATATCGTCCGGATCAGCCTGAGCCTGCCGGCTCCATCGGTCAACTTTCCGCTGCAGCACCTGGGCCAGCCCGGCTTCGGTGGCCGCATAGCGCGCCAAATAGCGGAGGGCCGCGGCCTGCAGCATGGCCGCGTCCGGCAAAGGCGGAGGCCTGGGTTCGCGCCTGGCTGGCCGGCCTTCAGGATCTTTGTTACGCATATACTATAAGGTTGCCACGCAATGTACCCGGGCGAAACTGTCCAGGCCAGCGCAACGTTCCAGGGCCCAGGCGCCATCTGCCAGGAGCAAGACACTATGACCCAATTTTCGCGATATGTCGTCGCAGGCCTGTTTGCGATCAGCTTGCCTGCGGCGGCGATGGCGCAGGACGCCAAGGATCAGCCACCATCTGCGCCAGCGCCCGCGGCATCGGCCCCCGCATCCCCTGCCTCGGAACCCGACGCCGGCAATCCAAACTTGTCCGTGGCCACGGTCAAAATGGACGGCGGCACCCGCGCCAGCAAGGTGATCGGCGCCAGCGTCACCAACAGCTCCAATCAGGAAGTCGGCACCGTCAATGACCTGATTATGGACAAGGACAACAAGATCATCCTCGGCGTAATCTCGCTGGGTGGCATCCTCGGCGTCGGCGGCAAACTTGTAGCCGTGCCCTTTCCCTCCCTGCATATCGATGACGGCGGCAAGGTGACGCTGCCGAACGGATCGAAGGACTCCCTGAACAAGATGCCGGGGTTCACCTACACGAATTGAGCCGCTCCAAAACGGCCGGCAGCAAGGCGGGGTCGCCAACTGCGACTACCCGCCCGTCGCTGCCGGCAGTCAGCGGCTGGCCGGCCCAGTCGGTCAGCTTTCCGCCGGCGCCCTCGATCACAGGCAGCAGCGCCGCCCAGTCCCAGATCTTCAGATCGCATTCCGCCACCACATCGATCTGGCCCAGCGCAAGCAGGCCATACGCGTAGCAATCGCCGCCCCACGAAGTCCGCGCGCATTCGGCTGCAAGCTTGTTCCAAGGCCCGGCGTGAGCGCCCAATATCTCCGGCGAAGTGCAT
>CAZZYR010000193.1:0-5349 GCA_964658235.1 uncultured Acetobacteraceae bacterium
TAGGCGCGCGCGTTGCGGCTAGCGCGCGCCCCATGTGCAAAAGTTTTTTGTTTCTTTTTTTCAAAAAAGAAAGCCTTGCCTTACTTCGGCTCGTGCACCGGCTGCGGCGACCCGGACAGCGGCGGCATCACATACGGAAACGCCTTCAAATAATGCGTATCATCCGTGTAGGCACCATCCGTGAACTCCAATGCACCAGACGGCGCATTGGACGCGCCACCGAACAGGCCAAGCGAATACAGCTTGCCCATCGCCACCCGCAGCGTGATGTCCACCACGTCGTCACCCGGCCTGCGGCCGTTCGGATAGCCGGCATTGTCGCCCGCAATCACGCCAAGACGATTCTGCGATCCATACGCGGTGATCGGGATGCTGGTGTTCAGCCGCATCTCCTCGGACGGCTTCACGCTCACAGGCTGGTTCACGCCCTTCACGCCGGTCAGGAATACCGCTTCCAGATCCTGGCGGGGGAACTGCGTCGGCGCGGCCGTATTGAACAACGCCTGGATCAGCGCCGGCACGGTCGGGTTCGTCACATACTTGGCGAACTGCGCGTCGTTCGCCGGCAGGGACGCATTGAAGTTGTTCTTGTCGGGCAGCCCGATCACCAGCTCGTTCACCAGCGGATTGGCCAAACGCGACACCTGCTTGTAGGTCACCGCACCGCCCGTACCGGGCGTGCCCAAAGACGATGTCGTCCACGCGCCCACCACCGGATCACCCACGCGCGTCAGGCACGCAGCCGGCAGTTCCCACACGATCGATGTCACGTTCTTGCCCGCCAGGTCGTCGGTCGCGGACGCATTGTATTTCTCGCCCACGGGATTGGCGTAGTTCACCAGGTCGAACGTCTCGCCCAGATTTACCACGAACGGATCCTTGCGCTGGCCCACGAACAACCTGCCCGAACCCGTGCAGCCCGGGATCACGATCTGATAGGTAAATCCGGCGGCATATTCGGCGTAGTTCGCAATGGACTTATCGCCGATATTGTCGGCCGGCTTGAAGAATACGCCCTGGCCGCCAGCGGTCCGTAGAATCGTCTCGGTCGGCGCGCCTGTGCTGCTGTAGGTCACCAATGAGACGGTGTAGCGCTCCACCACGTTCAGCGTGGCGGGATTGGAGCCGGAAATCGGCCCGTCATTGATCAGCGGAATGGCAACCTTCACGCCGTTAATGTCCAGCGTTGTGCCCTTGTCCTGGTCGGAAAAGCGGAAGCGGAACGTGTAGGTCGGCTTGCCGCTGCCCGTGTTGTCCACGTTCAAATCGTAATAGCCGTTATTCTCCATCGCATAGAAGTTCGGCCCGCCACCTGGATCCTGCAGCGGCACGTAATCCGCAATCATCGTCACATAGTCCTGCCGGCCAGCCTCATAGCTGCGGAACATATAGAAGTCGGAGGCATCCAGCCGCGGCATGCCGGCAATCATCGGCGCCTCGCGGTGGCTGGACGCAAGCGCGGTGCCCGCCGCGCAGGCCGTACAGGCCATCGCGGTGGCGGTCAGCAAGATTCGCTTCATCAGGAACTCCCGTTTTTGGGCTTGGCTCTGCCGGCCCGCAATCGGCCTGCTTAAAACCATCCGCACCGGTAACGCCGCGGCCACGTATTTCGGATGCAGGACGGTTTGATGACACGTGGAGATTGCCCGTCTAACAGGGTAACTATGCTGTGATGGCGCACCGCCGCACGCGGCCGCCTGGAGTTCCATCTCGCATGTCCGAACGCCTGCAATCCATCCCCGGCACAACGCTTGGCCGCACCCTGCGCGCCCGCCACGTCACCATGATCTCCATCGGCGGCATCATCGGCGCGGGCCTGTTCGTCGGCAGCTCCACCTCCATCGCCACAATCGGCCCGGCCGCCATCGTCAGCTATGGCCTGGCCGGCCTCGTCATCCTCCTCGTCATGCGCATGCTCAGTGAGCTCGCCGCCGCAAACCCCGGCATCGGCGCCTTCACGGAATTCGCCCGCCTCGCCTTCGGCAACTGGGCCGGCTTCACCAGCGGATGGCTTTACTGGTATTTCTGGGTCATCGTCGTACCCGTCGAAGCCATCGCCGGCGGCACCATCCTGCACCAGTGGATCGCCGCCCCCGTCTGGGCCCTGGCCCTGGCGCTGCTCGCCACAATGACGGCCATCAACCTGCTCTCCGCCCGCTCCTTCGGCGAATTCGAATTCTGGTTCTCGTCCATCAAGGTGGCCGCCATCGTCATCTTCATCTTCATCGCCGGCGCGTATGTGGCGGGCATCGGCGCGCCGCCGGGTGCTGCCGGCTTCGCCAACCTCACCGCCCATCGCGGCTTCGCGCCGTTCGGCCCGCTCTCGGTCGTCGCCGGCATCACAAGCGTCATCTTCACCTTCGTCGGCGCTGAAATCGTCACCATCGCCGCGGTCGAATCAGCCGACGGCGCACGCGCCATCGCGCGGCTCTCCGGCACCGTCGCTGCCCGCATCCTGCTGTTCTATCTGCTCTCCATCACCCTCATCGTCGCCGTAGTGCCCTGGGACAGCATCGTGCCCGGCATCTCCCCCTTCGCCCGCACGCTGGGCGCCATCGGCATCCCGGGGGCGGAGACCATCATGAACCTGGTGGTACTCACCGCCGTGCTCTCCTGCCTCAACTCCAGCCTCTACGTCACCTCGCGCGTGCTCTTCGGCCTGGCGGAAAAGGGCGATGCGCCCGGCTGGCTGGTCGCCGTCAACACGCGCCGGGTTCCCGCCCGCGCCATCCTCGCCGGAGCCTTCTTCGGCTACCTGGCCGTCGGCGTCTCCGTTTTGTCGCCAGACCGCGTGTTCAGTTTCCTGATCAACGCCTCCGGCGCCATTGCTTTGTTCAATTACCTGCTGGTCGCCCTTGCCCAGATCCGTCTCCGCCGCGCGGCGGAGCATGCCGGCACGCCGCTGCCCATCCGGATGTGGCTCTTTCCGTATGCAAGCTGGGCCGTGGCCGGCGTCATCGCCGCCGTCCTCGTCGCCATGGCCGCCACCCCCGGCACCGCCCGCGCGGAGCTGCTCTCCAGCCTGATTGCACTCGGCATCGTGCTGGGCCTGTTCGCCGCCCTGCGCCGCGGCTAAAGGCGCACCCCATGCTCCGCCCGCTCTACGATCGCCTCCTTGCCCTTTCGGCCACACGCCGCGCGCCGCTGTGGCTGTTCTGCATCGCCTTCGCCGAAGCCAGCTTCTTCCCCCTGCCGCCGGACCTGCTGCTGATCCCCATGATCCTCGCGCGGCCTGCCCGCGCCTGGTGGCTGGCCGGAATTTGCACCGCGGGTAGCGTGCTGGGCGGCCTGTTCGGCTACTGGATCGGCGCCACGCTGTTCACGCGCCTCGGTGCCCCCGTGATCCACTTCTACCACGCGGAGCACGCTTATGCGGCGTTCCAGGCTTACGTCACGCAATACGGCTTCGTCGCCATCCTGGTGAAGGGCCTGACGCCCATCCCGTTCAAGCTCGTCACCATCGCCGCTGGTGCCGCGCATTTCGATCTGGGGCAGTTCGTGCTGGCCTGCATAATCACGCGCGGCGGCCGCTTCCTGCTGCTGGAGGCCGTCCCGCTTCGCTTTTTCGGAGACCGCGCCAGGGTCTTTATCGAAACCCGGCTGACGCTGATTACCACGGTGATTCTGGTGGTGACCGTGGCGGGGCTGCTGGCCTTGAAGTTTTTGTGACGAAGGAAGAAGTTCTTTTTTTGAAAAAAAGAAACAAAAAACTTTTGCGCACGCTGTCGCGGCTTGATCTTTCAGCACCCGTCAGGACGCTGGACAAAGTAATCCAGGGGCCGTGAGGCCCCTGGATCCTTCAGCGTCCGGGTATCAGCCGCGCGCCGGCGGGACTGGCGCCGGGGGTGGTGGCGGCGGCGGCGGCGGTGGCGTCGGAGTGCTTGGCGGTGGTGGCGGGGGCGGCGGCGGCGTGTCCGAAGAACACGCCGCGACGAATGCCAAGGGGACCATGACGGCAACGAGTGCCGCGCCGCGCAAAAGCCTGCGACGGACATTGGTTTCGGAAACGGCGACCATCCGGTACTCCTTCATTGGGCTGCGCGTGGTAGCAGATTAAAGTAACGGCACTTCCGAACGGAAAGTCAAACGGTTAGTTCGGATTGCCAGTGACAATGCGGAGAGTGACACGAGTGCGCATGCCATGGTGGGATTTCGGCCTCGGCCACGACATGCGAACGGCATCAAAACGGATAAAATCAGCCCAACGCAGCGCATTTGCCTGGCGCCTGCTCGCCCTCGCCGCGTCCTGCGTGCTCAGTGCATGCGGCGAAATGCCCTTGCCCGAAACAGACGCCGGCCAGATGTCGCAACCCCGGACCGAGCTCCGCGCCCGGATCGGCGAGTCGCCCACGCGCGTCGCCGGCATCCAGCTTAACACCACCCTGTTGCTGCGCTTCTACGCGCGCCACGGGTTCGAACCGGTCTGGACCACCCGGCCGGCGCAGGCGAAATCCCTCGCTGCCGCAATCGCGCGCGCCGGCGATCAGGGCCTGGACCCGGATTTGTTCCACGCCGGCCTGCTGCGCCACCTTGCCGCGTTGACGCCGATCGACCGTGACCTGGTCGAATCCGATGCGTTTTTGTCGTACGCGGACGCCCTGGCCCGTGGCGCCGTCCCCATCGAGCGCCGGAGCGACGCCGAAGTCCTTACACCAGGCCCGGTCGATGTGCCCGCCGCCCTCGATGCCGCCATGGACAGCCACGATCCCGGCGCCAAAATCGAATCGCTCGCACCACACACCCCCAGCTATCTGGCGCTCCGCCAGGCCCTGCGGACCACCCGACAGGCCGCATCGTCCCGCAAGATCCCGGCCGGCCGCCTGCAAACGATCGAGGTGGGGCTCGAACGTCTCCGCTGGCTGCCACGCTCGCTGCCGCCGGACCGCGCCTGGGTGAACGCGGCGGACGAACACCTGACGCTCTATCGCGGCGGCCGCCCTGTCTTCACCACCCGCGTTGTCGTCGGCGAGGACATCAAGCACAATCAGACCCCGGAATTCCGCGCCACCATCGATGCCGGCTTTTTCGATCCGCCCTGGGTCATTCCGAAAGACATCGTCGCCAACGAGATCCTGCCGAAGATCGACCACGATCCGGACTATCTCACCAAGAACAACATGATCCTGCTCGATGGCGGCGAGGCCGAACAGCTCCCCGGCCCCACGGCCGGCCTGGGACTCATCATGTTCGACATGCCGAACAAGTTCGACGTCTATCTGCACGACACGCCCGAGCGCAACGTCTTCAAGCGCGACAACCGCCGCATCAGCCACGGCTGCATCCGCGTCCAAAATCCGCTTGAACTGGCCGCACTTCTCCTGAAACAACCCATCGCCGAGATCAACAAGG
>CAZZYR010000194.1:0-5342 GCA_964658235.1 uncultured Acetobacteraceae bacterium
CGCTAGTCCGGGCGGCTGAGCAACAGGATCAAATCTCCGCAAGCAATGCCGACCATGTCGTTACTTAGCTGCAGCAGAATGGACGCCATTTTCCGCCGCGGCAAAAGCCGGTGGCTGGACTGCCCATGGCTGCGGCAGAACACCTCGATCTGACCCGCTTGCCAGTGCGTTTGAGAATGAGTGTCTGAATTTTGTTTGCAGCAAGCTGCAGGCTTTGACAGGCAAACGGGTGACGCCGGAATTTTTAAATCGGGATCGAAAGGCCGAGATTTTCTCGTAACATGGTGTGATCGTACGCCCTCCGGAACAGACTGCGCCGCTGCAGCTCCGGCACAACCAGATCCACAAAATCCTTGAAGCCATCTGGCTGCGTCGCCGGCATCAAAATGAAGCCGTCGGCCGCGCCGCCGTCATGCCACGCCTCCAAGGCATCGGCTATAGTCGCCGGCGAGCCACAGAGCGTCCAATGACCCAGTGAGGCGGTCCGGCCAGCCAGTTGTCGCAGTGTGAGCCCGTCACGCTCGGCTTCCGCTACCAGAAGCTCGCGCCGGCTCATAGTCGTGGCCGACGTCGGCAGATTTTTTGGGAGTGGTTCATCAAGCGGATAAATTGACATGTCTATGCCAAACTCCACGCTCAGCGTCTCGATACCCAGCACGGGATCGAACGCGCCGTCGATGCGGCGGCGGGCAATCTGCGCCTCTCCGTCACTGTGTCCCACAATCGGAACGACGCCAGGCAAAATGCGTATGTCATTGGCGCTACGGCCTGCCGCCGTTACACGGCGCTGCATGTCGTCATAGAATGCCTTGGCCGCCTCGAACGTCTGTTGCGCGGTGAAGATGACTTCACCGACACGCGCGGCCAGATGCCGGCCCGCTTCCGAAGACCCAGCCTGGGCAATCACCGGCCGCCCCTGGGGCGAGCGCGCGAGGTTGAGCGGCCCGCGAACGTTGAAGGCGGCCCCTGCATGGTTCAGTATCCGCATCTTGGCTGGGTCGAAGTAGCGGCCGGCAGCCTTGTCATAACCGAAGGCGTCGGGCGTCCAGCTTTCCCAAAGACCTATGACAACGTCCGCAAACTCGTTGGCGCGCTCATAGCGGTCGGCGTGATCCGGGTGTTGCGCGTAGCCGAAATTCCAGGCTTCCGCAGGATTGCCTGACGTGATCAGATTCCAGCCGGCACGCCCGCCGCTTATATGATCCAACGACGCAATCACGCGTGCCACTTGAAATGGCTGGTTGTAAGTGGTGGTGGCGCTGCCGATGAAGCCGATGTGGCGGGTCACTGCCGCTAGGGCCGAAAGCAGCGTGAACGGCTCCAGGTGAGAAATCGGCAGCATCCGCCCGGCAGTCCTTGGATTGGGCATCGGATACAGCCCCAGGCTATCGGCGATGAAGACGAAATCCAGAAGCCCTCGCTCGGCGTGTTTGGCAATCTGGACGTAATGATCCAGTGTGAAGGATGCCTGGGGCGTGGCTTCGGGCAATCGCCAGCTGCCGAAATGCGCCCCGTTCGCAGTCAGCAACAGGCCCAAATTCATTTTGCGACTGTTGGCCATGACCGTCTTCCATTCGCCGCATTGTATGCGCCGGACACTCCGGCTCTCGCACCGGCGCGCCCGGCGTTGGACGCGCCCGGCACACGACTAGATCGACACAGCAGTGCATTATTCCGCACTATTTCAGTCATTCCGGAATTCTGTCAAGCATTCGACGGCGTTTGCCGTTTTCCAAAAGGGGCGCGTCACCCAGGATTACGCTGTCAGACGCGGCATGCAGCAATTGGTTTAAGGTATGATGACCGATGTGGAGAAGCCGCCAGATGGCCGATGCGCCGCCTTGACCATTGCCTCATCCAAATCTGCGAGCGGATAGGAGACAGTGCTCATGGCGGAGAGATCAAGCAACCCCATGTCCAGCAGGCTGGCAATCGCGCCGACATGATGGGCCGTGCACCAGTTATTGCCGCGCAACAGGATCTGCTGTGCCTGCATCCATTTCAGATCAAGCGCCACCCCGCCACCAATGCCGTTGACGTTGACCAGGCATCCGCCGCGCCGCAAGCCGTAGATCGCGTCCTGTATCAGGGCTGAAGGTGCCGTGGGGCCCAGGCAATCGACAACCGCGTGCACGCCCTCGCCCGCGCTGTGGGCATGGGCAAATTCGGTGACGGCACCATCGGCAATGTCGTGTGTGCTGATCCGTCCGGGCGCGAGCGCGTCCACCCGGCGCAGGAGCGCTGACTGTCGGCCTGTTCCAAGGATGCGCTCGATACCCAGGGCCAGAGCAACCAGGCACACGCTGAGCCCGATCGTGCCGGTGATGCCGTTGATCAACAGGATCCGCCCAACGCCTGCGCCTGCCTTGTTCAGGCAGGCCAGCGCCGTTGCCAAATAGCCAAACCGTGTCGCTTGCTCGAGACTTGTTCGATCCGGCACCCGCACCAGGTTGGCAGCAGGTGCCACCACGTATTGGCCGAAGCCGCCGTGGGGATAGGCATCGAACAAAGCCTGCGATTGCGCCCCGAAGCCGAAATAGCCGAGGATCGCGAAATTCTGACAATTTTCTGTTTCGCCATCGCGGCATGCTTGGCAATTGGCGCAGCAGAGGGCGGGAGATACATAGACCCGGTCGCCGGCAGCAAAGCCATTGCATGATCCGTGCGACTGGCACACCAGACCGGTGATATTGAAGCCAAAGCTGGCCGGCAATCTCGGCAGGCGCGGATAGCCGTCGCGGCCGGCCACCCGTGCCAGAATCTGGCCCATGTTGGGCACCAAGCCGCAGGCCGCGACCTGGATGAGCGCGTCGCCACTGGCCGGAATCGGCAAAGGCACATCGTCTTGCACCATGCCTTGACCAGGTGCGTGCAGGCGCGCCACCCGCATCGTATTCATCGCGTGTCTCCCGGATCAACAGCAAACCGCCCACTGGCGCGCGTTATCTTTCGCCATTAATTGCTAATATATAAGAATTCTGTCAAGCTTGGCTTTCTGGCGTGTCGGTGGTCCAGCCCCTTGCCGCAAGCAGCCACATATCGGCGGACCCGGATCAAGGTCGTCGATCTCCCTCGAGGATGACGATGTTTTCTAAGAACCCAATCTTCGGCGACAATCGGCTGAAACTCGGCATCTTCGGCTATAATGGCCGTGCGCCCAGTCATGCCGTGCTGGACGAGCTCTACGTGCCGCGCTGGCCGGAGATCGTCGATATCGGTACCACCGCCTGTGCAGCCGGGTTTGAGGCACTTGTACCGTTCGCGCGGTGGAAAACGGGACTGTCGCATATCCCGTCATCGTCGGGCTTTATGGACGTCTATGATCCATTCATCTGGGCTGCCGGCCTGGGCCAGGCCACGCGTCATCCGGCAGTCATGGCAACCGCACACATGTCGCTCATGCATCCGATCATCGCCGCCAAACAGGGGGCCACGATCGACCATGTCAGCGGCGGCCGCTTCGCGCTGAATGTCGTGGCGGGCTGGAACGAACCGGAGTTCCGCATGTTCGGCTACGCGTTGGAAGAACACACGGACCGATACGCGCAGGCAGCGGAATGGCTCGATGTGCTACGCCGGTTATGGCAGGAGCATGGCGATTTCGATTTCGACGGAACTTACTACGCGATTCGTAAAGGTGAATCTTTCCCAAAGCCGCAGCAGACACCCATGCCGCCGATCATGAATGCCGGTGGTTCTGACAAGGGGCGGGCGTTCGCGGCGAAATATGCAGACTTATGCTTCACGTTGGTGAAAGGCGACGCGCCGGAGACGGCCCGGGCCGATGTCTCCGCCTATCGCGATCTTGCCAAGCGTGATCATGGCCGTAACATCCAGGTATGGACAATCGCCTATGTCATTCAGCGGGATAGCGAGCAGGACGCCGCGCGTTACGAGCAGCACATCATTGAGCATGCCGACAGGGCATCGGTGGATGCCATGATGGAGATGCTGGGTGCGCAATCGCGCATGATGTCTCCGGAGGCATTTCAGGGTATGAAGAACCGCTATATCTGCGGCGCGGGCGGTTTTCCCTTGGTCGGCACGGCCGACACGATCACCGACAAGCTCGGGCGGTTGGCCGACGCCGGGATCGATGGCGTTATGTTGTGCTGGATCGATTATGTGGATGGCCTGGCGCGTTGGAATCGGGAGATTATGCCTCGGCTTGAGCAGCGAGGCCTGCGGCACGCCTTCAATACCGGAAAAGTCGCTCCGACTTGACAGGGCAACTCAAGTGCAACTTATCCGCCGCGACGATTTGCGCGCCCGGTCATGGCAGGGCTAAACTCGTAGGGACCCCATTTTACGCCCGCACGGGAAAAGGAGTGCTGGTTGACGACAGCAGACCGTGTACTGGCCGTCCTGAAGTTGTTCTCGATGGACCGCCCCGAATGGACGGTGGATGACGCCGCCAGCCAACTCAATTTATCGCAGAGCACCGCATACCAATATTTCAGAAGCCTGATCGATGCGCGGCTGCTGGTTGCGTTCAAGACCGGGCGTTACGTGATCGGGCCGGCCGTCATCGAACTGGACAGGCAGATGCGGCGGCTCGATCCGCTGATCGGCAGCGCGGCTCCGGCCGTTGGCGCGCTGCGCAACGCGGTTCGCACGGATGGCATGATTCTACTATGCCGCATCTATGGACCCACCGTCATGTGCGTGGAACAGCAGGCTTTGCGGCAGCCCGGCTTCGACGTGAGTTATGAACGCGGCAGGCCGATGCCGCTCATACGCGGGGCGGCGTCCAAGACGATACTGGCGCATCTCCAACCGCGCTTCCTGCGCCGGTATTACGATGAAAACACACAGGCGATCGCCGACGCCCACTTGGGTGAGACTTGGCAGGCTTTTCAAACGACGCTCCGCAGCTTTCGCAGGGCTGGCGTCTGTGTCACCGAAGGCGAACTCGATTCAGGCTTTGTGGGAATTTCCGGCCCGGTCTTCGGGCCTGACGACGATATATTGGGCTCGATCGGCCTGGTGCTGAGAGCGGCGGAGTTGCGCGGCCAGGCCGGACTTCGGGACGACCTCATCGACCAGGTGCGACGTGCCGGACGCGACGTTTCCCTGGCGTTGAAGGCGAACGCAGCTGAATTCCTGCCTGGAGCGGCCCGCGCAGTTGCACGCGCATCGGGCCCGGCCCTTAAGGGCGGGGCGAAAGATCCGGCGACGGGCCGGCAGCCAAAGCCCAAAGCAGCCGCCAAGTCAGCGACGAAGCGGGTGCCAGCACATTCGCCGCAGGCCACAGCCAGGGGCAAGAAAAGTACTAATTTTCCGACATATTGACAATCTGGTTGACCGAGACGGTCCTGCCTCGGCAGGATCGTCCGCTGGGT
>CAZZYR010000195.1:0-5338 GCA_964658235.1 uncultured Acetobacteraceae bacterium
GTCAGGCTTCAGGCGGTCGGCGAAAGGTGGGCGGCCGGAACCGGGCGGCTGGCATGGTCCGGCTCTCCACTCTCAACATGTGTCATCGTTTCCGGCACGCGGAAGACAGCCGGCATGGCCGCACTCTCCATGTCCGCCAGCGTGATGGCGCCAAGGGCTGCGCGGATGGCGTCATTCACCGGGTCCCACCGCCCGCGCATCGGGCACAAGCAGCCGCTTTCACAGTCGCCGCCATCCACGCAGGCGGTCAGCGCGATCGGGCCATCAATTGCGGCGATCACCTCGGACACGGCAATCGTGGCCAGGCCGCGGGCCAGCCGGTAGCCGCCCCGCGCGCCCCGCAGCGACCCCACCAGGCCGCGCCCGGCCATGGCCTTCAGCACCTTGGCGACGGTGGGTTCCGGAATGCCAGTGGAGGCTGCGATTCCAGGCGAAGTCTGCACCCCGCCATCGCGGGACAGGCGCACCAGCACCACAACGGCGTAATCGGTCAGCTTGGACAGCCTCAACATCGCGACGCCCTGACATGCACAATCGGACAACAGCGGTCCTGATTAAGCACAGATGCGGACCGGCGTCTCGGGCGTCAAGAGCAAGAGACAGAAAGCGCTTCTTTTTGGAGAAAGAAGCAAAAACTTTTATCTGTAGGGAATGGACATAACCGTAGAGCCGCGGGCGGCGGCGAGTGTGCTGGTCGTCAAAGACGATAGCGTTCTGATGGCGCGGCGGGCGGCGGGGCACCGGTTCATGCCGAACATGCTGGTGTTCCCGGGTGGTGCGGTGGACGCGGTGGACCACCATGCCCTTGCCGCCACGCCGCTGGCGCCGCGCGTGCTGGCCCGGCTGACCCGCGCGGCGGATAAGAGCCTGGCGCACGCATTGGGCATCGCCGCCGCACGGGAACTGATGGAGGAGGTCGGATTGTCGCTGGGCACTCCGCCGGAGCTCGATTGCTTGCAGTATCTCTGCCGCGCCGTAACCCCGCCAGACCGCAGCATCCGCTTCAACGCTCGCTTCTTCATTGTGGAGGCGCGCCATACCTCTGGCGATCCGGTGGGATCGGCCGAGCTGGAGGATCCAGCCTGGTATTCCGTGCCGGACGCCTTGCGCGGGGAAATCCCCGCCGCAACCCGCGCCGTACTTGGCCAGTTCGAGCGATGGCGCGCCAACCAGGACCACGACGGCCCGGTGCCCGTCCTTGAGGACCGGATTTGGCGGCACGAATAAGCTGGTCTTTTAAAATAGACTTTTTTCAGGCTTTTGAGCGAAAAATAAATCAAATTAGCCTATTTTTCTCTTTTCAAAGAGTGTTTGTTGCGCCTAAGCTCATGTCGACCACGCGATTTCTAGCAAGGGTAGTATTATGCGGCTCGGAGACGTCTTGCTGATGCGTGGTCTGGTTCGTACAACGGACATCGCTACCGCGGTTGAGCGGCAACGGGAGCAGGGCGGGCGGCTGGGTGAAAACCTCATCGCGCTGGGGCTGATGTCCACGGAACAGTTATATTGCGTTATGGATGAGACCCCCGTGATGCCGCGCACCGTGGCTGACACGGGCATCTCCCGCGGCATGCTGCTGGGCCTGGTGCTCAAGTTCATGCGAGTCGCCTCCTGCGAGACCATTCCGGAGATATCAAGCCGGATCCATCTTGCGCACTCCGTGGTGCAAGAGATTATTGACGAGGCGGTCAGCCAGAAGCTGGTGCACGTGCTTGGCTCGGTCAGCGCCGGTATCGTTCGCTACATGCGCTATGCATTGTCTGATAACGGCCGTATTGCCGCCGGCGAGGCCATGGAGCAGACCCAGTATATGGGTCCCGCGCCTGTCAGCCTGGCGGACTTCCAGGCCCAGATCGCCAAGCAGCCGATCACCAACGAGATGCTGGACGTGCCGACCTTGCGCGCGGCCTTCGCCGGGCTGGTGCTGTCCGACCAGACGGTGAACCGCCTGGTGCCAGCGGTCAGCGCCGGCCGCACGGTTCTGCTGTATGGCCCTCCCGGCAACGGCAAGACCAGCCTTGGCACCCGTATCGCTGCGCTGTTCCAGGACCCGGTGTTCGTGCCGTATGCAATCGAGGTCGGCGGGCAGATCATCCGGATGTATGATCCCGCTTTGCACAAGCCGTTCATGGTTCAGCTTCCGGAGACCGCGGCTTCCACCAATGCCAGCGTCCAGATTGAGCAGTTCGATGCCCGCTGGTCCGCCTGTAAGCGCCCCGTCGCCATGGCCGGCGGCGAGATGACGCTTGACATGCTGGACCTGCGCTGGGATCCCGCCACCAAGACATACGACGCGCCATTGCACATGAAGGCGCTGAACGGCGTGTTCCTGATGGACGATTTCGGCCGCCAGAAGGCAAGCCCAACGGAGATACTCAACCGCTGGATCGTGCCGCTGGAAAACCGAGTGGACTACCTGAAGCTCAACACCGGCGTTACCTTCAAACTGCCCTTCGATGAGCTGGTGATCTTCTCAACAAATCTGGAGCCGCAGGATCTGATGGATGCCGCTTTCCTGCGCCGCATCCCCTACAAGCTGCAGATGCTTGGCCCGACCCTGGCGGAATACCGCCAGATCTTCGACCGCGCCGCCGCTGCCGCCGGCCTGACCCTGACGGACGACACATTCAACTTCGTCGTCATCCAGCTGACACGCGGCGGTCGCCACCAGCTTGCCGCATTCCAGCCGAAATTCATTTGCGAGCAGGCAGCCCAGGTGTGCCTCTGCTTCGGCATGGAGCCGATCCTGACACGGACTCTCGCCGCCGACGCGCTTGAAAATCTCTATGTCGGCATCGGCACGGATTGAGCCAGATCTAAATTCGCGTGGCCCCGCGACAGCCGTAGCAAAGCCCTTTGCGTCAACTTTGTGCTCTATTTTTCAAATACAGACCACGTCTCAACCTCAAGTTGAGCCGCGCATTTTATCGGCCGTGTTTGGAAACAACGCTTGACGCGGCGGCACGCCGGAAGTTCACTGCCGCGTGAAGACCACGGGAAAAATCCCGGGCATGGGAGCGGCCGATGTCTGGAGCGTTGACGTCCGCGACACGCGATACACGCCCCTCATCCGGCCCGTTGTCGCGTGTCGTCTATCGTAGCCGCGCGAACGGCGCGCCGTCACCTTCCGACCTCGCGCACCTGACCGAAGCCGCCCAGGCGCGCAACCAGCGCGAAGCCGTGACCGGCGTCATGCTGTATGACGATCGCCGCTTCTTCCAGTGGCTGGAAGGCCCCAAGGACGGCGTGGACCGGATTATGGGGTCCATCCGCAATGATCGCCGGCATACCGATATTGAGGTGCTGAGCATGCAGCCCGCGGCCACGCGCACATTCGCCGATTGGAGCATGAAATTGGCCACGCCCGCCGTGGCGCCCAATTTCCAGATCGCGGACGCCATCGAGCCGCCGCGCGAGGTGGTGGAGACGCTGCGCCGCCAGCCGGAGGCAGCGCCCGTGGTCCTGGTCCGGCTTCTGCCGACCGGAAAGCCGGACGCGAATGCCGGCATGACGGACGCCATGGCGCGCATGCCGCTGCAGGCGAGCGTCGCGGAAATCCTCAAGGCCGTGATGCTGGCCACCGTGCTGCCCAGCCTGACAGCGCGCGCTGGCGCGCACGGCCTGCTGCCGCTGGAAAATCCGCGCTCGGCGGACCTCGCGGACCTGCTTGTCGCCGCGGACCCCGGGGCTGCGCTGGAGCTGATCCGGGAGCTGAACGCCAGCTGCGCGCCCACGAGCCGCCTCTACACCACGCTGTTCGAGCCGGCCGCGCGCATCCTAGGCGATCTCTGGAGCGAGGATGGCTGCACCGAGTTCGATGTCACACTCGGCCTGTGCCGCCTGCAGGCAGCCATCCGCCATCTCAGCCAGGATACGTTCGCGCACCGGCAGGAGGGGGTGGCAAGGCCTGCCGTGCTGATCGCCCCGGAACCGGGTGAACTGCACCGGCTTGGCGCCTCGCTCGACTCAGACGTTCTCTGGCAGGCTGGCTGGGCGCCCAGGATCGAGTTCCCGGCCGACGACCTGGACCTCCAGGACCTGGTGGCCGGTGCCTGGGTGGATGTGCTGGATCTCTCGCTCAGCACCGCCTTCCGCCGGGAGGATTGGGTGCCGCGCCTGACGGACACCATTTCCAAGGCGCGCCTCGCCTCGCAAAACCCGGCCCTTGTCGTGGTCGTCGGCGGCCGCACTTTCTTCGAGCGGGACACCGATGCCGTCGCCGTGGGCGCGGACCGTGCCGCGCGCACCGCCGCGCGGATGGACCAGGTCATCCTGCAAACCCTGGCAACCGCGTCCACCACGCAAACCTACTCCGCCGCCGTCACCGCGAGCTGAAGCCAGGATTCCGCGACAGCACCGACAAAGTTTTTGCTTCTTTTTTCAAAAAGAAGGCCTTGCCTTCACTTACTTCGCCCAAACACCGCCACTGCCTCCACCTGCGCCGACCACAGAAACTGATCGATCGGCGTCGCCCGCAACAGCCTGTATCCAGCTTGGGCCAGCACCGCAGCATCACGCCCTAAGGCCCCAGGATTGCAGCTAACATACACCACCCGGTCCACGCCGCTTGCCGCGATCGCGCCCATCTGCGCGGCGGCTCCAGCATAGGGCGGATCGAGCACCACCATTGCCGCGCCGGCCATGTCCTTGGCCGAGAGCGGCTGGCGCGCCAGGTCGCGCTGCGTCATCTCCAGCCGGCTGCCGGACTGGGCGCGCCGGACGCAGGCCGCCGAGGCGGCGTCGCCCTCATAGGCCTGCACGCGCAGATGCGCGGCCAGTGGAAAGCCGATCGTGCCGCAGCCGGCATAGAGTTCCACGGCGCGGGACCGTCCTGTCAGCCGGCCGGGTAGGGCGGCCAGCGCCGCGGCCACGATCGCCGCCTCGCCTTGTGCGGAAGCTTGCAGGAACGCGCCCGGCGGCGGCTCCACGCGATGGCCGCCGAAGATCACGCTGGGCGGGCCGAGTTGCGCCGCGATTTCCGGCACGCCGGCATCCGCGGCGCCGGTCTGCAGGCACCAGGCGATGCGCCGCACGTCATGCGCGGCGGCGAAGGATGCCAGCTTCGCACGGTCGGTGGGGACCAGTGGACCATCGGTCCGGATCAGCAGGTCCGCGCCATCATCTAGAAGGTTTGCCAGCACGGAGCCACGGCGGCGCAGTGCCGCCAGCCCGCGCAATAGCTGCCGCAGCGGGGTCAGCAGGGCTTCGAGTGCCGGATGCAGCACGTGGCAGACAGCCAGATCCACGATCTCCGAGGCATGCGCCTGATGCAGGCCGAGCAGCATGCCACCCTCCCGCCGCTCCGCCGCGAAATCCATGCGGCGGCGCGCCGCGGGCG
>CAZZYR010000196.1:0-5313 GCA_964658235.1 uncultured Acetobacteraceae bacterium
TAAGGAAGAGTTCTTTTTTCAAAAAAGAAGGCCTTCCTTCCTCCCAAACCGCCGGGCAAAAAACTCCATCAACGCCACCACCCTCGCCGGCCGCAGCGCGCTTGGCGGCGTCACCAGATGCAGCGCCGCAGCACGCTGCGTCCACTCCGGCAACGCCACAACCAGCGTCCCCGCCTGCAACTCTTGCGACACCATGAAATCCGGCTGCAACGCCAGCCCCATGCCCGCCGCCAGCAGCGGCGCCAGCACGTCCGCGTTGTTCGTGCGCACCAAACACGGAACGGCGACACTCACTTCGCCATGTTCGGCATGCTCGAAACGCCACGTCTCATGCTTGCCGCCATGGCTGTAGCCAAAACCCACGTGGCCCGTCAGCTCGCGCGGATGGTTCGGCATGCCGTGCCGCGCGAAATAGGCCGGTGCACCCACCAGCAATACACGCACCGCGCAGAGCCGCCGGGCGAGCAGCGTCGAATCCGGCAGGGCCGCAATCCGCAACGCCAGATCGAACCCGTCGGCCACCAGATCCACCCGCGCATCGCTCAGGCTCAGCTCGATCGACACATCCGGGCATGCGGTCAGGAATTCCGCCAGCGCCGGCCCCAGATGGCGGATGCCGAAGGACATCGGCGCCGCCAGCCGCACCAGCCCGCGCGGCGACGACGATTGCGCCGCCGCCTCCGCCTCGATCGCCTCCCCCTCGGCCAAGATCGCGGCTGCCCGCGGCAACGCCGTCGCCCCGGTCTGGGTCAGCGACAGGCGCCGCGACGTGCGATGAAACAGCGCCGCCCCCAGCCGCCCCTCCAGCCGCGTCAGCGCCTTGGACACCGTGGGCTTGCCAAGGCCCAGCTCTGAAGCGGCACGCGCGAAGGAGCCGGTCTCCGCCACCTTCGCGAACACTGCCCAGGCTTCGAAATCAGGCAGCTTTGTCATGTCACTTCCGGCATCGGTGCATTGCCATTGTTTCTATTTGATGTTCGATCGGGAGTCATCATCTCGCGGTCATCGAAGGCGCCGATCACCGGCGCCTCACGGGAGACCTCGCCATGATCGAGCGCAGACCCTTCGACAGCCTGGGTGCGGCCAACCACGGCTGGCTGGACGCCCACCACCATTTCTCCTTCGCCGGCTATCAAGACCCCAAGCGCATGGGCTGGGGCCCGATCCACGTCTGGAACGACGACGCCATCGCGCCAAACAGCGGCTTCCCGCCGCACCCGCACGCGGACATGGAAATCATCACCTATGTCCGCGAGGGCGCCATCACCCATCAGGACAGCCTTGGCAACAAGGGCCGCACGGAAGCCGGCGACGTCCAGGTCATGAGCGCCGGCACCGGCGTGCGCCACTCCGAATACAATCTGGAGCCGGACACCACGCGCATCTTCCAGATCTGGATCGAGCCGCGCGCCCGCGGCGACGCGCCCTCCTGGGGCGCCAAGCCCTTCCCCAAGGGCGCCCGCGCCGGCAGCTTCGTCACGCTGGCCAGCGGCTTCGCCGAGGACACCGACGCCCTGCCCATCCGCACGGATGCCCGCATCCTGGGCGCCACGCTGAAGGCGGGCGAGTCCGCCGAATACCCCCTCGGCGATGCGCGGCTTGGCTATCTCGTCCCAGCGCGCGGCGCAGTCGAAGTCAACGGCGTCACCCTGCACACACGGGACGGTGCCGCCATCGCACATGAGGCGATCCTGCATGTGCGCGCCATTGAAGATGCGGAAATCGTGCTGGTCGATTCGGCCGCCTGATCGCCCGCTTCACCCCCAAGGAGACCCGCAATGACAAAAGTTCTGGTTCTGTATTATTCGAGCTACGGCCACGCCGAGCGCATGGCCGAAGCGGTGGCCGAAGGCGCACGCGGCGCCGGCGCAGAGGTAGCCATCCGCAGCGTGCCGGAAACCGCGCCGGAGGACGTCGCCCGCGCCGCCCACTTCAAGCTGGACCAGGCCGCGCAGGTCGCCACCGTTGACGAACTGCCGGACTACGACGCGATCATCGTCGGCACCGGCACCCGCTACGGCCGGATGAGCTCGCAGATGGCCGCGTTCTGGGACCAGACCGGCGGCCTGTGGATGAAGGGCGCGCTGGTGGGCAAGGTCGGCGCGGCCTTCACCAGCACCGCAAGCCAGCATGGCGGCCAGGAGACCACGCTGTTCTCCATCATCACCAACCTGTTGCACCAGGGCATGGTGATCGTGGGTCTGCCTTACGCATTTCAGGGCCAGTTGAAGATGGACGAGGTGACGGGCGGGTCGCCCTACGGCGCCACCACGCTGACAGGTGCGGATGGGTCGCGGCAGCCAAGTGAAAACGAGCTGGATGGGGCGCGTTTCCTCGGGCGGCATGTGGCGGACATCGCGGGCAAGATCAGCAAGTAAGGCCTTCTCCCGAGTCGCAGCGGGGGTCGATGACCGGCGGCCGTGAGCTAAGGAAGCACTTGATTTCTTCCCAACTCACGGCATCGCTGTCGCATGCATATAGCCATCATTGGCGGCGGATTTGCCGGCGCCGCCTGCGCCTTCCACCTGCTGAGAGACCACCCCGGCCTGCGAGCGGACCTGACCGTCATCGAACCGCGCGCGGTGCTGGGTGCGGGACTGGCTTATTCCAGCGTGGCGGAGGAGCATCGGACGAATGTGGCGGCGGCCAGGATGTCCTTGCTGCCAGAGGCGCCGCAGCATTTCCATGATTGGCTGATTGCTGAAGGTGAACCGCTGCGTGACCCCGCAAGCGCCATGGCCGATGGCCGGCTCTACCCCGCGCGGGCGGTCTTTGGGCGCTATGTGGCGGCGCAGTTGGCCGCTCAGGTAGCGTCAAGCCCCGGCGTAAGATTCCGGCATGTCCGCGCAAACGCGGTGGAGGTGGTGCCGGACGGGCACGGCTTCCTGATCCGGTTGACCGGCGGTAGGGAGCTTTATGCGGATCGCGTGGTGCTGGCTGTAAGCCATTCCGCGCCGGACGTGCCGGCAGTGCTGCGGGACTGCAGCGCAGTGCTGGCCGATCCATGGGACGTGGCCGCGCTGGACCGGATAGCCGCCGATGCGCGCGTGTTGCTGGTTGGCACGGGCCTCACAGCCTGCGACGTGGTGGCCAGGCTGCTGGCGCGCGGCCACAAAGGTGCGATCACGATGATATCCCGTCACGGGTTGCTGCCTCGGCCGCGCACCCTGCTGCCGGTGGAAGCGGAGGGCGATTTCACGGCAGTCCCCGAAACAACCGCCTTGGGTTTGCTCCGCCGGGTGCGGCGCGCAATGGCGGTGGCGATGGCAGCCGGACGGCCCTGGGAAAACATCATAGACGCGTTGCGGCAGCAGGCGGGCGCCGCGTGGGGAACGTTGGATTGGGCGCAGCGCCGCGTGCTGCTGCGGCACGTGCGGACCTTCTGGGATGTGCACCGGTTCCAGTGTGCCCCGCAGATCGACGCGGCCATCAGCGCGGCGCGCGCGCGCAGCGCGCTTCACGTGCGGGCAGCGCGATTGCTGCAGGTGACCGAGACAACATCGGGGGTGTCGGTGACCATGCATCCCAGGGGTGGTGAGGCCACGGACACGATCGATGTGGATGTCGTGATCGCCTGCACAGGGCCAGGCCACCGCTCCGTCACGGCATCCCATCCGGTGCTGCGCGGACTGGCGCAGGCCGGGGGGCTGATGGCTGATCCGGCGGCCTTGGGCATTTGGGTTGATCAGGATAGCCGGGTCCGGCGCGCGGACGGGTCAGTGTGGCCGAACCTATTTGTGGCGGGCCCGCTGGCGCGGGGGACGTTCGGCGAACTGATGGGTCTGCCACAAGTCAATCTGCAGCCCCGTGCCGTGGCGGCGACGTTGGCCGAGGTGGCAATGGCCGAATGATCACCGGGCGGGCGCGCCTGGCTGGCGTTGTGGGCTGGCCGATTCAACACTCTCGCTCGCCGCTTCTGCATAATTTCTGGCTGGCGCGGCACGGAATTGATGGTGCGTATGTGCCGTTGGCCGTGCCCCCCGCGGATTTCGCATCCGTGGTGGCAGCGCTGCGGGCAGCGGGATTTGCCGGCGTCAACGTGACGATCCCGCACAAGACCGCTGCCTTTGCCATGTGCGATGCGGTTGATCAGGCGGCGCGCAGCGCCGGTGCCGTGAACACACTGGTGTTTGGCGAGAATGGCATCCACGGCAGCAACACCGATGGCGCCGGTTTCGTCGCCAATCTGGCCGCGCATGGCGTGGCCGCGGATGGCCCTGCCCTTCTCCTAGGCGCCGGCGGTGCGGCGCGGGCGATTGCCACGGCGCTGCTGGCGGCGGGCGCGCGCGTTTCCATTGCGAACCGGACGCGAGATCGTGCGGACGATTTGGCAGCAAAGGTGCCAGGGCTGCGCGTAGTCGATTGGGATGATCGCGCGGCGGTGCTGCGCGAGGTGGCTCTCCTGGTGAACACGACCTCGCTTGGCATGACCGGGCAACCGGCCCTGGAGATCGATCTGGCCCGCGCTGCAACCGGGATGGCGGTGGCCGATATCGTCTACGCACCTCTAGAGACAGCGTTGTTGGCGCAGGCGCGGGCGCGGGGACTGGCGGCAGTGCCAGGCCTGGGAATGCTCCTGCATCAGGCGGTGCCGGGGTTCGCCGCGTGGTTCGGAGTGACTCCCGTGGTGGATGCCCCGTGTTTTGACGTGGTCGCGGCGGATCTCGCCCGATGATCGTGCTCGGCCTGACCGGCGGCATCGGGATGGGAAAATCCTTCGCCGCCCGTATCCTGCGGCAGTCTGGCGTGTGGGTGTTCGACGCGGATGCCGCCGTCCACCGCCTGCAATCCCGCGGCGGCCGGGCGCTGCCGGCGATCGCGGCCGCATTTCCCGGGACGGTCATCAACGGCGTGCTGGACCGCGCGGCACTTCGCGCGGCGGTCCTGTCGGACCGTGGAAAGCTCAGAGTGCTGGAGGGGATCATGCATCCGCTGGTGGCCGCGGAGCAGCGCCGGTTTCTGGCGCGCGCCCGCAACGCGGGACGGCGGCTGGTCGCGCTGGATGTGCCCCTGCTGTTCGAGGCTGGCGGCTACCGGCGCGTGGACCAGGTGATGGTGGTGTCCGCTCCGCCTGATGTGCAACGGGCGCGGGTGCGGAAGCGGGGACGGAGCGATGCCGAGATCGCGCGCATCATTGCTCTGCAATTGCCGGACGCGGAAAAGCGTCGGCGGGCGGATGTTGTGGTGCGGACTGGGCTTTCGCGCTTTCATGCGGCGCGGGCGATTAGGAAGTGGAAGGCAAGCAGTTCTTTTTTGAAAAAAAGAACCAAAAAACTTTTGCGCTCCAGGTGTCGGGTGCTGGGGATACGCGCG